>JAVVTL010000067.1:0-7950 GCA_036653715.1 Oscillospiraceae bacterium | reverse complement strand
GGCCGCAGACGTCCCGCTGTGCGGGGCGGGGGGGTATCGAAACAGCGCGTCCCCCCAACCCACCGCCGCAGCGGATGGGTTGGGGGGACGCGCTGTTTCGTATATAGGGGGGATGAAATCCCCCCTATACTACCTCACGTTCCGAGATACGCCGCCTTTACCGCCTCGTTTGTAAGAAGCTCGCGGCCGGGTCCGGAGAGGATTACGCGGCCCGTCTCCATGACGTAGCCGGTATCGGCGATTTTGAGCGCCATGTTCGCGTTCTGCTCGATGAGCAGGATGGTGACGCCGCGCTTGTTAATTTCCTTGATGATGCTGAAAATATCTCGCACGATAAGGGGAGCGAGGCCGAGGCTCGGCTCGTCCATCATCATGAGCTTTGGTCGGCTCATGAGCGCCCTGCCCACGGCAAGCATCTGCTGCTCGCCGCCGGAGAGAGTTCCCCCCGCCTGCCACGCGCGCTCCTTGAGCCGCGGAAAGAGGTCGTAGACCCAATTGATGTCCTCCGTGAGGTCATCCTTGCGCAGGTACGCGCCGACGCGCAGGTTTTCGAGCACCGTGAGGTCGGGAAAAATCCGCCGCCCCTCGGGCACGAGGGTAACGCCCTTCTTGACAATGTCCGTCGGGTCCTTGCCGATAAGCTCGTCGCCAAGAAAGGTTATGCTGCCGCTTTTCGGCTTTACAAGGCCGGCTATGGCGCGCAGGGTCGAGCTTTTGCCCGCGCCGTTTGCGCCTATGAGGGTGACGATATCTCCCTCCGGCACATCAAAGGAAACACCCTTGACAGCCTCTATGCCACCGTAATTGACCTTCAGGTCCTTTATGCTCAGAATGGAATCACTCATCCTCTGCCACCCCCAAATATGCTTCTATGACCCGTTTGTCCTTTTGGACTGCCTCGGGCGTGCCGGCGGCGATGAGCTTGCCGAAATCTATGACGTAGATGCGGTCGGAAAACTGCATGACGAGATCCATGTGGTGCTCTATCATGAATACGGTGAGGTTATATTTTTCCTTTATGCTGACGATGAATTCGCCCAGCTCCTGCGTCTCCTGCGGGTTCATGCCCGCCGCCGGCTCGTCGAGCAACAGCAGGGTCGGCTCCGTGGCGAGAGCGCGGGCAATCTCGAGACGGCGCTGCAGGCCGTAGGGCAGGCTCACGGCGAGGTCATTGGCGTATTGCATGAGATTCTGCTCCTCGAGCAGGGCGGCGGTTTCCTCTCTCATGCGCTTTTCCTCGGCGTGGCTCAGGCGGAAGGTCGCGGAAAAGACGTTTTGCTTCGCGCGCATATGCTTTGCGGTCAGGACGTTGTCAAAAACCGTCATGCTCTTCCAGAGGCGTATGTTTTGGAAGGTTCTGGCGATGCCCTGACTTGTTATCCTGTCCGGCGTTTTGTTGACGGTTTTGACGGAGAGATATTTTTCGGGGTTCTCGCCGGCATAGATTTTTTTCAGCTTGCCGCGCGGGTGGTTTGCGACAATCGTCTCGCCGTTAAAGGAGATTATGCCGTTTGTCGGCTGGTAGACGCCGGTGACGCAGTTGAAGGCAGTGGTCTTGCCTGCACCGTTCGGCCCTATCAGCGCGACAATCTCGCCCTCGTTGACCTCAAGCGAGAGGTTGTTGACGGCGACGACGCCGCCGAACTGCATGGTGACGTCCTCAAGACGAAGTACGTTTTCAGGCATCTCCCTGCACCTCCTTTGCCGAGGCGCGCGCCAATTTTTTCTTTCGTATTCGGTTGAGCAGGCCCTTGAAGGACAGCTCCTTATCGCCCATAAGCCCTCGAGAGAAGAACAGGACAATCAGCATAATTATGATTGAGAAGATAAGCTTGCGGAAGCCGGAACGGAATATCTCCGGCGCGGATATGCCGAGGAACGGGTTTCTGTCAAGTCCGCGCAGCCACCACTCGGAGGAGGCAATATAGAGGAAGGTCGCTATGACGGAGCCGGAGACGGAGCCTATGCCGCCTATGACGACTATGAGAAGTATCTCGTAGGTCATGGCGCTCGTGAAGGCGGAGGCCTTGACGGTCGCCTGAAACATGGCGAGCAGCGCGCCGGATATTCCGGCAAAGAAGGAGCTTATGACAAAGCTCATTTCCTTGTGTCTGAAGAGGTTTATGCCCATTGCCTCCGCCGCCGTCTCGTCGTCGCGTATCGCCTTGAAGGCGCGGCCGTAGGAGGAATTTATGAGCAGCATTATAACTGCGATACAGATTCCCGCCGCGATGAAAACAAAGGTCGTGGGCGGCACGGCGATGTCGGTAAAGGGGAGCTTTACGTCGTTCAGGGCGGGATAGCTGCGCATGGGGTTCGCGCCGTTGGTGATGGGGCCGAGGCCGCTCCACTGGCAGAAGGCGCGGATTATTTCGGCGAAGCCGAGCGTGGCTATCGCGAGGTAGTCGGATTTCAGCCGCAGGACTGGCAGACCTATCAGCGCCGCAAAAACAGCGGCGGCAAGTCCCGCGCAGATTATGCCGAGGGCAATGCCCATGTCAAATTTTACTGCACAGTCGAAATACACGAAGACCTGCTTGGAGAGCTTCACATCGACGGGCATGGTCAGGAGGGCGTAGGCATATGCGCCAATGAGCATAAATCCCGCCTGCCCCAAGGAAAACAGCCCCGTAAAGCCGTTAAGCAGGTTCATGGAGACCGCGACGAGCGAATAGATGGCGCCCTTTTTGAGCACCGCAAAGAGGATGCTGCCGGGGCTTATGACTTGCTCGAGGACTATGACGACGGCGTATATGAGGACGATGAGGCCGAAGGTCAGCCATTGATTTGTCTTGTCTTTTTTCTGCATCACATCCACCCCCTCAGACCTTATCCGTGGCTTTTTCGCCAAACAGTCCGGTGGGCTTTACGAGCAGGATGATGATGAGCAGGACAAAGGTGAAGGCGTCCGAGAAGGTCGTCCAGTCGGTTTGGATGCCGAATATTTGGCTGCCGCCCTTGATGATGTTCTCGCAGATGCCTATGAGGAACGCGCCTATGACGGCGCCGGGTATGCTGCCTATTCCGCCGAAGACCGCCGCCACAAAGCATTTTAGCCCCGGCATACTGCCGGAGGTGGGCTGCACGGAGGCGTAGTTCGTGAAATAGAGCATGGAGCCGACGGCGGCGAGGAAGGAGCCGATGATGAAGGTGACGGAGATGACCGTGTTGATTTTGATGCCCATAAGCTGGCTCGCTTCAAAATCCTTCGCGACGGCGCGCATCGCCATGCCGACCTTGGTGTATTTTATGAGGAGCGTCAGGAGAATCACGAGCACAAGCGTCAGCACGGGCGTGATGATTGTGACCATTTTGGTGCTCGCGCCCCAAATGGTGACCGTCTGCGAGAGCCACGGGATGCTCGGATAGACCTTGGGCAGGCCGCCGGTGAAGTAGAGCGCGGCGTTCTGAAGGAGGTAGGACACGCCTATTGCGCTTATCATGACGGACATGCGCGGCGCCGTGCGCAGGGGCTTATATGCCACGCGCTCGATTGCAAAGCCGAGCAGGACGGTAAGGATGAGCACGAGCGGCATTGCAAGCCATATGGGCATGGTCGCGGAGAGATAGACCATCATGAGTCCCGCGCACATAAAAACGTCGCCATGCGCGAAGTTTATGAGGCGCAGGATGCCGTAGACCATGGTATAGCCTATCGCTATGAGCGCATATTGTCCCCCGACGGATATCCCCGAAAGTATATAGGAGAGATTGCTGTGCAAAAATTCTATCATGTCTATTTTGCCTCCATTGAGGCCGTCTCAAAAGAATGCGGCTCGCGCGTTCTTTTGAGACAGCCCAATTTGGTCGTCAAATATTGCTGCGGCGGGGGTATGATTCCCCCGCCGCAAAGGTAGGTTAAGTGCTTTAAGATTAGTCTATGGTGACTGCGGGCAGAGCGTCCCACATGCCGGTCTCGGTGTTGGCATGCTTGACATAGGCGGTATTGCGGACTGCGTCGCCATTGACTTTTTCGATGGAGATGGGGCCGCAGACGCCGTCAAGGGTGGTATCCCAAAGAGCAGCCATGACATCGGCGGGCTCAACGGAGCCGGCCTTCTTCAGGGCCTCAAGAGCAAAGAAGTAGGCGTCATAGCCCATGGCGGTGACAGCCGCGACGGTGTCGTCTCCGCCGTTGTTGGAGAGAGCCGTGGAGTCGGAGGCAAGCCATGCCTTGAAGTTTGCGTCAAACTCGGCATCCGCGCCCTCGGGATAGAAGGTGGTGACGGTGACGTCAACAGCCTTGTCCTTGGCGGCCTGCAGGATGACGTTGGAGTCCCAGGTGTCGCCGGCGAGGATGGGCATTTCAAGACCCTGAGAGATGGACTGGTCGATGATGAGCTGTGCGGAGGCTGTGGATACGGGGGACATGAAGACCTCGCAGCCCTCTTTTTTGGCGTTGGCTATGTAGGAGCCGAAGTCAGAGGTGTCGAGCGGGAAGGACTCAACGACGCACTCGCCGCCGGCGGCTTCAAAGGCGTCCACAAAGCACTGGACAAGGTTGGTGGAATAGTCGTCGCCCAGCTCGGAGAGGCAGTATGCCTTCTTCATTCCCTCGCCCTTGGCATAGTTTGCAAGAACAGTTCCCTGGAAGGGGTCAATGAAGCAAATGCGGAAGTAATAGGTGTTGCCTTCCGTGACGAGCTGGTTTGTGCAGGTAACGCCGACGCAGGGGATTCCGGCCTGCTCGAAGATGGGGCCGCCGGCCATCGCAACGCTGGAGCCGTAGGAACCGAGGACGATGGAGACTTTTTCGTCAACAAGGGTGGCGGCAGCCGTCGGAGCTTTGTCCTCGGCGGACTCGTTGTCGACAGTGACAAGCTTGACGTCGTAGGTCTTTCCGCCGATTTCGACGGTGGGGGCGACGGTGTTGGCATACTGCATGCCGAGAGTCTCCTGCTTGCCGCCGGCACCGTTTTTGCCGGAAGCAGGCTCGAACACGCCGATTTTAACGACAGGGTTGCCGGTGGCCGCAGGCTCGGAGCCGCAGGCGCAGAGCGCCAAGACCATGACAAGAGCCAAAACAATGGCAAGGGTCTTTTTCATTTTTGATTTCCTCCCAATTTTTTACTCGGCCGTGTCCGCGTTGCAAGGACATTTGTATTCCCACGGCCTTGTGGAAGATT
The DNA here is from genome assembly GCA_036653715.1 of Oscillospiraceae bacterium. Lineage (GTDB taxonomy): Bacteria > Bacillota > Clostridia > Oscillospirales > Oscillospiraceae > Scatomorpha. Next base: position 2,824 of record JAVVTL010000067.1, on the reverse strand, counting down.
ATAACCCAAGTCTTACCTAAATGCAAGGCTATTTGGACACAAAAAGTACATATTTCTTTCTTCAATTAGCGAAAAAAATATTTTGCCCCAAGGACAAGCGCATCCCCGGGGCAAAACTCATGCTTTTGTACAATTCAGCCAATATTGCGCTTTCGGCGCTTCAAACGATGGACGGGCCTGTGCGCCAGTCCGCGCCGCCGCGCCGTTCCTCCCCCGCCGAATAGGCAAGGACGTAGAGGTCGTGCGCGGAAGCGCCAAGGTTATATATGCCGAGCGCCTCCTTGGAAAGCTCCCGCACTGTGGCGGGCTTTGTCACGACGGGTATCCTGTTGCGGTTTGTGATATCGCGCAGGAGCGAGCGGCCGGTGTCGTTTGCCGCCAAGAGGCGGGCGTAGGGCGGCGTTCCCTCGTTCATGCCGACGGTGACGCCGAGGCAGGCGCTCATCGCCATGCGGCGTATCCTCGCCAGCGCATAGCGCTTGGTCTTGGCGGCGGCGAGCACGGCGTCCCAGGTCGATTCCTCCCTCGCGGCGGCGCAGAGGCGGTTTCCCAGTCCCTCCGTCGCGTCCGGCAGGGCGTTATAGGCGGAATCGGGCAGCATCCGCAGACGGGAGAGCAGCATCGGCTCAAGCTTTTTCATGAGCAGCGGTCCCCTGCCCAGCTCGCGCTCACGCCTATAGACCGCCTCCGCCTCCTGCGGCATAAGCTCGCTTATGTCCTTGCCCGCGCCCATGGAGGCGCGCAGCTCGGCGGCGGAGCGAAAGGCGTCCTCCCCCGCTCCGTCATGCGCCGCGCCGAAGCGGGGGACGGTGAGAAGCCCAATGTCCACACGCAGGTTATAGACGGCCTTGATGTATTCCACGGCGAGGATGTTGTTCGGCGTGTCCAAAATCGTGGACAGCTCGCCCACAGAATGCGCGAGCGCGCGCTGCCGCGCCATGGCATAGCTCACGCCGTCGGCAAGCTCCGCCTTGATTTCGCCGTCGATGTTGGGGTCGAGCAGGGCAAAGGCCAGCGCCTCGAGCGGCTTAATCTCGCCGCACTCGCTGCCGAAGGAGAGGTGCGTCACGATGCCGAGCGAGGCGAGAAGCCCCACCGCGCCGCGCGCAAAGCCCTCCGCAGAGGATATTGCCCAAGGCAGCGGCAGCTCGAAGACCAAATCCGCCCCACAGCGCGCCGCCGCCTCCGCCCGCGCGTATTTGGAATAGACCGCAGCCTCGCCGCGCTGGACAAAGTCGCCGGTCATGACGCAGATTATGGGCGTATCGGCACCGAGCGCCTTTTTTGTCTCCGCGATATGGTATTCGTGGCCGTTATGGAAGGGATTGTATTCCGCGACTATCCCCGCTACGTTCATGGAAAGCACCTCTTTTTCGCAAAATTTGCCTTTTACTATTGCCTTTTTTGCCGTTTATGGTTAAAATAATGAATCAGTGTGTAACTGCTATATTACAGACAATTTACTATTTTTACAATAGAAAGGGATTTAAAAATGAAAGTTTTAGTTATCAACGCCGGCAGCTCCTCTCTAAAATACCAGCTCATCGACATGCAGACGGAGGCCGTGCTGGCGAAGGGACTTTGCGAGCGTATAGGCATGGGCGGACACCTCAAGCACAGCCCCCTCATCGGCGGCAAGCCGGTTTTTAACGAGGACATAAGCCTCCCCACCCATTCCGAGGCAATCGCCGCCGTCATCGAAAAGCTCACAAGCCCCGAATACGGCGTTGTCGCCTCCATGAAGGAAATTGACGCCGTCGGTCACCGCGTCGTCCACGGCGGCGAGGCCTTTGCCGGCAGCGTCCTCATCGACGAAAAGGTCATGGCCGCACTCGAGGACTGCATCCCCCTCGCCCCCCTCCACAACCCCGCCAACATCACCGGCATAAACGCCTGTGTCGCCGTCATGGGCGAAAATGTTCCGCAGGTCGCCGTCTTCGACACCGCCTTCCATCAGACCATGCCCAAAAAGGCCTTCACATACGCCATCCCCTACGAGTATTATTCCGAGCACAGGGTCCGTCGCTACGGCTTCCACGGCACAAGCCACCGCTACGTCTCCACCCGTGCCGCCGAGATGCTCGGCAGGCCCATCGAGAGCCTGAAGCTTATCTCCTGCCATATGGGCAACGGCTCCTCCATCTGCGCCATTGACGGCGGCAGGAGCGTTGACACCTCCATGGGCTTCACGCCCATCGCCGGTCTGCCCATGGGCACACGTTGCGGCGACATCGACGTCTCCTCCCTCGAGTACATCATGGAGCGCGAGCACCTCGACATTACCGCCATGACGAACATCCTCAACAAAAAATCAGGCGTCCTCGGCGTCTCCGGCGTGTCCTCCGACTTCCGCGACCTTGAGGACGCTGCCAAGGACGGCAACGAGCGCGCTGCCCTCGCCCTCGACATGTTCGACTATGCCGTCGCCAAGACCGTCGGCAGCTACGTCGCCGTCATGAACGGTGTGGACGCCATAATCTTCACCGCCGGCGTCGGCGAAAACAGCGCCGTCACCCGCGCCGGAATCATCAAATACCTCGGCTATCTCGGCTGCTCCGTCAATGCCGAGGCCAACAAAAAGCGCGGCGAGGACATCGAAATCTCCACCCCCGATTCCAAGGTCAAGCTGCTCGTCATCCCCACGAACGAGGAGCTTGTCATCGCGAGAGACACCCGCGACATCGTCGGAAAGTAACTCCCTCCGCAACGGGGAGTTCGGATACAACTATGAGGCACTTCAATTGAAGTGCCTCATAGTTTAGTTTGTCCAAAAATGCATTTTTTGACAAACTAAACTGCCGCTGCGGCGGGGAATTTAAATGAA
>JAVVTL010000066.1:0-8273 GCA_036653715.1 Oscillospiraceae bacterium | reverse complement strand
AGAACGGAGACTTTGCCGGAGATGATGGTGAGTTTGTTGGCGCAGTGGAGTTTTACGGCTTCGGAGAGGAGGGGCCATTCGGCTTCCTCGATTATGCGGCGGCGGAGGGAGTCGGGGGTGTCGTCGGGGCGGACCTCGACGGGGCGCTGGCGGATGATGGAGCCGACAGTGCCGGAGTCGTTGGCGTAATAGGCGGTGGCGCCGGTGAGGGTGACGCCGCGCTCGAGGGCGGCGGCGCAGACCTCGGAGTCCCTCAGGCCGTCAAAGGCGGGGACGAGGGCGGGGCGCACGCCGATGACGCGGCCGGAAAAAAGCCTTGCCGTCCCCTCGCCGAGGGCGGGGAGAAAATCGGACAGGACAATGAGGTCGATGTCGAGATCGCGCAGCTTGTTGAGCAGCGCGAGGGCATAGGATGCGCCGTTGGGGAAGAGTGCTTCCTCGACGACATAGGCGGGTATCCCCGCGTTTTTGGCGCGGGTCATGGCGTAACATTCCGGGTCGGAGGAGATGACGACGAGTTCAAAGTCGGGTATCTCCGAAAAATATACGCAGTCAACGAGTGCCTGAAGCTTCGCACCCTCGTCTGAAACCAATGCAGCGGCTCTGATCATGTTATTCTTCCTCTTTCAAAAGACGCCTTGCCGCCTCTGTGTTGCGGCTTTCCATAGCGCGGAGCGAGCGGACATTTTCTGTGAGCTTTTCGGTGTTGTCGCGCAGGGCGACGGCGGAGTCGATAAGGGCGCAAAGCCCCTCGGCGGTAGTCTCCTCAAGCTCTGTGCAGCCGCCGCCGACGCAGCGGAGGAAGGAGGCGACCTTGGGGTCGTAGCTGATGCCGACGATGGGCACGCCCTGACCGGCGGCGAAGATGAGGCCGTGGAGCCGCATGGATACGACAAGCTGCATGCGCTTCATGAGGCCGATGGCAAGCTCCGGCGGCAGGGGGCCGGGGAGGGAGCGAAACGGCGTCTCGCCCAGGAGGGAGATGACGCGCTCGGCGGCGTCGCCGTCGTTCATGTGGTTTATGGAGACAAAAAGCGGCGTGAGGCCGTATTTTTCGGAGGCGTAGACGGCGGCGGTGGCAAAGGCCGCGGCCTTTTCGTTGAAGCCCGGCCAGCGGCGCAGGGCGAAGCAGATATATTTTCCGGAAGGCTCCGCGTCGAAGTCGCGCAGGAGCGCATCGACCTCCGCCTCCGGGGCGGCGGGGAGGGTGAGCGCGGGGTCGGAGGCGAGGATAAGCTCGGGCTTTGTGACGCCGAAGCTGCGCAGCTCCTCAAGACTGTCCGGCTCGCGGAGGGTGATGATGTCCACATAGCGGTTCAGGGCTGAACGCGCGCGGCGGATATCGCCCTTGTAGAGGACGGGGCCGATGCCGCAGCCGTACATCATGACACGGCAGCCGGCGCGCTTTGCGGCGCGGAGGGTAAAGAGATAATACCAGAGGCTCCTGCGGCTGGTGACGTCCTGAATCAGGCTGCCGCCGCCGTTTACATAGAGGGCGGCGTGACGCACGGCGCGCAGAAAACCGAAAACATCGAGCGTGTGGAGGGTTTTGACGCCAAGAAGCGCGGCGGCACCCTGCGGGTCGCGGGTCATGACGGTTATGGGCATGGCGGGGTCTATGCCGCGCAGCTCGCCGAGGATTGCCTGAAGTATTGCCTCGTCGCCCGCGTTGCCCATTCCATAGGCGCCGCAGACGACCACGCCGGAGCGGCTATTCTTTTTTGAACATACCATTGCCATCAGCCGTTTCCCTTGCAAAATAGATAAAAGTATTATACAATCATCGGATAATAAGGTCAAGGGATTCCGGGGGATTTGAGAGTGAAACAAATAGCTGTATTCCAAAGCGACCTCAGGGTGGGCGGCATCCAAAAGGCGCTGATAAACATTCTGAACGAGATTGATTACTCCGACTGTCAGGTGGATTTATACCTATTTGACAGGGAGTGCTTTTTCGAGCTGCCGCAGCACGACAACCTGAAGGTCATCTTCATGAAGCCGTGGCCGTTTCTGAACCGCATGATATATTTCGATATTCTCCGCCGCATTGCGCGCCCGGTGACGGACAAAGAATACGACACCGCCGTGGACTTCAACAGCTACAGGAGCGAGTGCTCCGTCGGCGCGGTGCGGGTAAAGGCAAAAAAGCGCGTCATGTGGATACACAACGACGTCGAGATAAAGCGCAGAAGCGAATGGAAATATAAGGTCCTGTGGCATTTTTTCCGCCGCAAATATCGCTTTTTTGACGAATTTGCCGCCGTGTCCCCGGGCGTCGTAGACGGCTTTCGCCGCTGCTCGGGAATATACGACAAGAAAATTACCGCCATCCCCAACCATGTCGACACCGACGAAATCTTCCGCAAGGTTGCGGAGCCTGTGGATTTTTCCGTGGACCCCGCCTGCTATAATCTCTGCACCATGGGCCGCATCTGCCACCAAAAGGGCTTCGACATCCTCATGGGCTACATGGCGGAGGTCGTCAAAGCAAGGCCGGACATGCGGCTTTGGCTCCTTGGCGACGGGCCGGACAGAGCCGCTCTCGAAAAACAAATAGCCGAGCTGGGACTTTCCGAAGTCGTCACCCTCCTTGGCAACCAAGCAAACCCCTTCCCCTACCTCGACAAAATGGACGGCTTTGTCCTCACCTCCCGCTATGAGGGACAGGGCATAGTCATTTGGGAGGCGAAGGCGCTCGGGCTTCCGATATTTATAACCGACAACCTCGAAAAATATAACCCCGGCATAAGCGGCTATACCGACATTGCCGAGGCACTGCGGGGAGCGCGGAAAACCGAAAAAATCAGAGATGATTTATCGGGCTACAACGCATCCATCGGCGAGCGTCTAAGGAGGGTACTCGGCATATGACCACCATTTACCTCATTCGTCACGGCGAGGCGGAGGGAAACCTCTATCGCCGCGCTCAGGGACACTGGGACGGCAAGATAACCGCCCTCGGCAAAACACAAATCGACGCTCTGTCGGCGCGCTTTGCGGACACGCATATAGACGCCGTCTTCTCGAGCGACCTCTCCCGAGCCAAGGAGACAGCCGGCGCTTTTCTGCGCGGCCGCGACCTTTCCCTTGCGACTACAGCGCGACTGCGCGAGGTCTGCATGGGCGTTTGGGAGGGCAGACCCTGGGGCGAGCTTCAGCACGAATGGGCGGAGCAAATGAGCTTCTTTAACAACGACCCCGCCAAATGGAGCGTGCCCGGCAGCGAGAGCTTTGGGGACGCTCAGCTCCGCATGACGGAGACAATCGCCTCCATAGCAAAGGAGCACGACGGCGAGAGCATCGCCATCGTCTCGCACGGCATGGCAATCAAAATTTTCCTCATGGGCGTCATGGGCGTAAAATCCGGCGACCCGGAGACGATGATGCACGGGGACAATACCTCCGTCTCCCTCCTTAAATACGACGGGGGCAAATTCGCCGTTGAATACTATAACGACAACAGCCACCTTGGTGAAAACACCTCCACCTTTGCCAAGCAGAAATGGTGGAGAAAAAACGGCCCCGACCTCACAAGTCTGCGCTTTGAGCGGCTCGACCCCTTTGACGGCGGCGATGCGGAGCTGTATCTGCGCTGTTACGGGGACTCTTGGCGGGCTGCCCACGGCAGTGAGCGCGGCTTTTCGCCGGGGGTGTATCTCGCCAGCGCGAAAAACCACTTCAAAGAAGCGCCGGATTCCCTCATGAAGGTCATGAGCGGGGACGAGCTTGCCGGCGTCATAGAGCTTGACCCGGAGCGGGGCAGGCGTGAGAAGCGCGGCTGGATAACCCTGTTCTACCTCAAGCCGGAATACAGGGGCGTGGGCCTCGGCGTGCAGCTCCTTGGCTATGCCGTAAATTATTTCGACAAGCGCGGACGCAGCACCGTGCGGCTTCACGCCGCCGTGACAAACGAAAAAGCCGTGGCCTTCTACAAGCGCAACGGATTTTCCGTCCTCGGCGTGGACAGCGGCGTCTCCTCCGACCAATTCCTGATGGAAAGGTCTGTCTGAAGCATGAAAGCCGTAATACAAAAAACGGAGCTGTCTCAGACCGGCAGAATAATCGCGATATCCGACGTCCACGGGAACCTGCCCTACCTCAAGGCTCTGCTTCAGAAGCTCCGCCTCGAGCCGGGGGACGAGCTTGTGCTCTGCGGCGACATGCTCGAAAAGGGGCCGTACAGCCTCGATACTCTGCGCTTCATCATGGAGCTTTCCGCGAGGCGGAGAGTCCTCATGCTGCTCGGCAACTGCGACGGCTGGCACCCGGAGCTGGACACCCCGACAGACTTCTCCGAGGCCTTTGTGAAGGACTATCTCCTCACGAACGGGGCGGGCTGGGGGCCGGGTCTGCTCAGCCAAATGTGCGCCGAAATTGGCTTTAAAATCTCTGCATCCATGGACATGAACGCCTTTCGCGCCGCCCTGCGCGCCGCCTTTGTGCCGGAGCTTGATTTTCTGCGCGCGCTGCCGCACGTCATTGAGACGCCGAATTACACCTTTGTCCACGGCGGCCTGCCCGAGGGCGACCCCGAGACCTGGGACGGCTGGCGCTGCATGAAAAACGACGACTATATGCGTCAGGGCAGGCACTTCGACAAATGGCTCATAGTCGGCCACTATCCCGTCGTACTTTACGGCGGCGATATCACCTGCGCAAATCCGATTGTGGACAGAGAGAGCAAAATAATCAGCATAGACGGCGGCTGTGTCCTGAAGGACGACGGTCAGCTTAACGCCCTCATAATCCCCTATGACGGCAGCTCGGACTTCGGCCTCGTGAGCTACGACGATTTTCCCCTGCGGCGCATCAAAACCGCGCAGAGCGCCTCGGCGAGAAGCACCTATATCCGCTGGGGCGACAACGAGGTGGAGGTTCTGCGCGCAGGCGGAGAATTTTCGCGCTGCCGCCATGTCCGCACGGGCTATGAGCTGGACATACTGACAAAATACCTCAGCGCCGATAAGGGCGTCGTGAGGTGCAACGATTGCACGGACTACGTCCTGCCGCTTGCGGCGGGTGACGAGGTGTCCGTTGTGGAGCTGACGGGTCGGGGCGCGCTCGTCAAGCACAAAGGCGTAAGCGGCTGGTATTATGGAGAATTTGAATGACAATATACGACTTTTTGCCCGTCTCTAAAGAAGACATGAATGACCGCGGCTGGTGGTGGTACGACTTCCTCCTCGTCACCGGCGACGCATACGTTGACCATCCGAGCTTCGGCACGGCGGTCATCGGCAGAGTGCTGGAGGCGGAGGGATATCGCGTCGCGGTGCTGGCGCAGCCGGATTGGCACTCCGCAAAGGCCTTCACGGCGATGGGCAGGCCCAAGCTCGGCGTCCTCATAGGCGCGGGCAACCTTGATTCCATGGTCGCACATTACGCCGTCTCGGGGCATCGCCGCAAGGAGGACTTCTATTCGCCGGGCAAAAAGGCGGGACTGCGCCCCGACAGGGCCGTAATAGTCTACGCCAACCGCGCGAGGGAGGCCTTCGGCTCCGAAATGCCCATCGTCATCGGCTCGCTCGAGGCGTCGCTTCGCCGCTTTGCGCACTACGATTATTGGGACGACAAGGTTCGCCGCCCCGTGCTTTTCGATTCCCGCGCGGACATCCTCACCTACGGCATGGGCGAGTCCGCCACCATCGAAATTGCCAAAAGACTCAAGAAAAAAACTCCCGTGTCGGAGCTTACGGATATCAAAGGCAGCGCCTATATCGCCGCCGAGGCGCCGGAGAACGCCCTCGTCCTGCCCTCCTATGAAACAGTCTGCGAGAGCAAGCGCTCCTATGCCGAGGCCACCCGTGTCGAATATGCCGAGCACGACCCCATCCGCGGAAAAATGCTGGCTCAGGCCTGCGGGGGCAGGTATCTCGTCGTGAATCCGCCCGCCATGCCCCTTGACCAAAAGGAGCTGGACAGAGTCGCGGAGCTTCCCTATACCCGCGAGCCGCACCCGATGTACGACGAGGCCGGCGGCGTCCCCGCCATCGAGGAGGTGCGCTTCTCCGTCATCCACAACAGGGGCTGCTTCGGCGGCTGCAACTTCTGCGCGCTCGCCTTCCATCAGGGGCGCATGGTCAGCTCCCGCAGTCAGGAGAGCGTAATCCGCGAGGTGGAGGCGATGACGCATCATCCTCTCTGGAAGGGCTATGTCTCCGACGTGGGCGGCCCCTCCGCAAACTTCAGCCACCCCTCCTGCGAACAGCAAAAGGAAAACGGCATGTGCGCCGACAAAAGCTGCCTTGCGCCCACGCCCTGCAAGAACCTTAACGCCGACCACTCCCAATATCTGTCCCTGCTGCGCAAGCTGCGCAACATCACCGGCGTAAAAAAGGTCTTTGTCCGCAGCGGCATCCGCTACGACTATATGCTCTGCGACGAGAACGGCGAGTTCTTCGAGGAGCTTGTGAAAAACCATGTCTCGGGTCAGCTCAAGGTCGCGCCCGAGCACTGCATCGACTCCGTGCTGGACTACATGGGCAAGCCGCATATCGGCGTATACGAGAAGTTTTTGGAGAAATACAAGACCCTGAACGACAGGTATGAGAAGGAACAGTATGTCGTCCCCTACCTCATGAGCAGCCACCCCGGCAGCACGCTTGAGGACGCCGTGGCGCTTGCGGAATACCTCAACAAAACCGGACGCCGCCCCGAGCAGGTGCAGGACTTCTACCCCACGCCCGGCACAATCTCCACCTGCATGTACTATACCGGCATCGACCCGCGCGACATGAAGCCCGTTTTTGTCGCCCGCACTCAGGAGGAAAAGGCAATGCAGCGCGCGCTTCTCCAATTCCGCGACCCGCGCAACCGCCGCCTTGTCATTTTAGCTCTCCAAAAGTCGGGGCGCACCGACCTCGTCGGCTTCAACAAAAACTGCATCGTCCGCCCGGCGGAGCGCAGAAAGAAAAAAGAGGCGGCGGAATGAAATATATCCCCGCCGCATACCTGCTCATCATAAATCTTGTCGGCTTCGTCATGATGGCGGACGACAAATCCCGAGCAAGGGGCGGCAGACGCCGCATACCCGAGGCGCGGCTTTTTCTCGTCGCGGTGATAGGCGGCAGCGCGGGCTCGCTGCTCGGGATGTACACCTTCCGCCACAAGACCAAGCACAGGAGCTTTACCGTCGGCATGCCGCTCATTCTCATCCTCGAGACGGCGCTGACGCTGACAATAGCATACCTCACGAGATAAATCCGCACATAATAAGGGGGAGCGCACATGAAAAAGTTTCTCAGAATCCTGCTCATAGTGATACTTGCAATCGTCATCGCCGTGGGCGGACTTTTGCTCTACCTCACAATCACCGAGTACAAGCCGGAGGCCGTGGAGTATCTCCCGACCGCATACCTTGGCGAGAGTGAGACCCCGGGGGAGACGATATCCGTTCTCTCTTGGAACGTCGGCTACTGCGGCCTCGGCAAGGACGCCGATTTCGTCATGGACGGCGGAAAAGGCGACGGCAAGCCCGAGAGCAAGGGCGAATTCGACGGCTACTTCGAGGGCGTGCGCAAGGCGCTCGAGGAGCAGGACGCCGACATCTATCTGCTTCAGGAGGTGGACGTGAATTCCTCCCGCAGCTACGGGCTTGACGAGACCTCGGCTCTGCCGCAGGCGCTGGACATGCATTCCACGGCCTTCGCGCTGAACTATTCCTGCGACTTTGTGCCCTTCCCCCTGCCGCCAATCGGCAAGGTCAACGGCGGCGTCCTCACCATGACGGACTTCGCCATCGAGGACGGCTCCGCCGAGCGCATTGCGCTGCCCTGCCCCTTCTCGTGGCCGCTGCGCGTGGCAAACCTCAAGCGCTGCCTGCTGGCGAGCCGCATAGACCTCCCGGATTCCGACAAAGAGCTTGTTGTCGTGAATCTCCACCTTGAGGCGTATGACAGCGGCGAGGGCAAGGCCGCACAGACCGCCATGCTCGTGGATTTCATCGAGACGGAATACGAAAAGGGCAACTATGTCATCGCCGGCGGCGACTTTAACCAGACCTTCCCCGGCGGGCTCGATGCTTTTCCCATGCAGCGCGAGGGGCTTTGGACGCCCGGCACGCTGACGGCGGCGGATTTGCCGGAGGGCTTTTCCTTCGTATACGACACCGCCCTGCCCTCCTGCCGCTCGCTCGACAGGCCGCTTGACAGCACCGACCCGAATTTCCAATACTACCTTATCGACGGCTTCATCCTCTCCCCGAATGTCGAGCAGGTATCCGTTAAAACCCAAGACCTCGGCTTCCAATACTCCGACCACAACCCCGTGCGCCT
>JAVVTL010000065.1:0-8446 GCA_036653715.1 Oscillospiraceae bacterium | reverse complement strand
CAGTATAACATCTAATTGTGAATAAAAATAGCCCAAAGAAAAAATCTCCCCGCCCACGGATTGTGAACCGCACCTCAATTGTTTTGCAGTATCGTACTGTCTAACAATTGGGGTGCGGGTGGTTATTGTATATGCGGGGTGGGGTTTAGTCGCTGAGGCCGAGGGGGACGATGTCGCAGTAGTCTTCGACGGTGCCGTGATTTCTGAAGCACTCGAGAATCTGTCGGCCGATGGGGTGCAGGTCCTCGGTGTCGTAGACCGCAAGCTCGCGGGCGAAGAAGTCATAGAGAATCTCGGCGCCCTTGTCGTAGCCCTCCTCGCCGAGCGTCTCCTGCGTCTCGGGGCGGAGGAAGCGGGCGGAAATATACTGCCCGTCTACCTTCATGTCCTTCAGCGCGTAGCCCATGAGGGCGCAGCGGGCCGGGACAAGATGGTCAAGCTTCATGTTCACGCCGCCGCGGCGCGCCAAATACTCGCGCGAAATCCACTCGGCGGAAAAGCCGATTTTGTAGTTGCCGATGTTTTGGTTGGGGATGAGCACATAGCGGGTGGCATAGCAGTCGATTATCTGCTCGAGCAGGAGGTTTGCCTGACGCACGCGCTCGCCGGTGGCAAACGGCCAGTAGGAGCCGACGCCCTCGCTCGCCAAAGCGGAGCCGCCGCTGACGCTCGGGTTGTTGTAGCCCCTCGGCGCGACGAGACGCCAAAGCCACGCCAGCGCGGGCGGGATGATGTGCAGAAGTCCCATGATGCCGTAGCTCGGCTTCTTGAGCGTCGCGGGCGGCATACGCACGCCGAAGGAGCGCACGTCCACCTCCACCGGCGCTGTGACGATGTCTTTTATCAGTCTGCGCGGGATGATGATGCGGGGGTTCGGGCAGGGCTTGCCGTTGGAGTCCTTCTCGTGCTCCCATGGCAGGCAGGTCGCGCCCGGCACGCCCTCGATATTGAGAAACAGCAGCGGCTCCGGCGTATGGATGGCGATTTTCTCGTACATCGGGTCGCAGCCGTATTCGGTTATTCCGTCCACGCGGACAAACCAGCCGTCCTCGCCGTCGGTCAGGGAGAGCTTGCCCTTGCCCCTTTGGATGGCGGGATGGCACATCGCCATATCGTCCGTCACGGGGCGGATGGTGCAGGTGTCGCTCATTTTTATGTAGCGCTCCTCGCCGGTCTGAAGGTCGATGCCGAGCGTGACACGCCCGTCGCCGCCGCGCTGGACGTCCTGCAAAAGCTCGCTCTTGCCGCCGCCGGAGGCGCCCTCGTGCATCATGACCATCTCGTTCTCATAGGGGGTGATGATGCGGGCGGCGGAGGCGTGGGCGGTGACCCAGCCCTCCTGCTCGCCGATGTCGATGAGCACGCTGTAGATGCCCTTTTTGGCGGAGGGGCCGGGGTAGAGGTTATAGGAGAATATCTCGTGCAGCTCGGAGCTGCGGTTATGGACGACGACCTGCTTGCCCTCGAAATGGGTGTGGCGGAAGGGCGGCGCGACATATATGACGGAGCGCGGTTTGAAGTGCTCGATATCCTTGACGCAGACGAAGGCCTGAAGCTCGGCAAGGGCAAAGGCAAAAAACGCGGCGTTTCTCGGGCAGATAAGGACGGAATCGTAGCCGTATTGGTAGCCGCCGGCCTTGAAGGGCACCATCACCAGCTCCTGCTTTGCAAGCCAGCGGAAGGTCTCCTCCCGCAGGGACTTGAAATCGTAGCCGTAGACGTCCTTGAAGCGCGGTTTATCCGTGGGCAAATCGTCGGCTATGCGCATGCAGTCGGGGTCGCGGCGGCGCATGCTGTCCTCGGCGAAATTCACGGCGGCGCCGTTTTTGCAGCGAACCACATCCGCTTCCTTGACGGTTTTCCCGTTGACATCGTAGAGCACCTCGATTTTTGAGGCGTTCCCGTTGCCGAATATCAGCTCAAAGAGCACTTCCTTGCTCTCGGGAATGATGACACTGGGGCTGTTGTATATTATTTGCTGCAGCTCCTCCGGCAGAGTAAATTTTTCAAATAATACGTTCATTGACCGTTCCTCGCTTTCATCCGCCGATACACTTATGGCATTTTGATAACTTTACAAGCCTTATGACAATTTGTCAATATCCGCAAGGGAATTTCGTCTGAATTGACCAAAAATGCACCTGTATTGCATCCTATGCCGCACCTTATCGTCGCGTAACCGCCTGTCAAAAAACGATGTTCTTTGACAGGCGGTTACGCAGCGCTTTATCGGCCGTACATTTTGGTGCAGAGCTTCAGTCGGGCGGCGAGGGCGGGGCTTGCCTGATTTGGCAGGAGACGCCAGCGCCAGTTGCCCTGAGAGGTGCCGGGGATATTGGTGCGGGCCTCGGAACCGAGGCCGAGAAAATCCTGCATCTGAACGACGAACAGGTCGGCGACGCTTGCCATACCGCCGCGTATGAAGCCCCAGGCCCTGCCCTCCGCCTCGTTCAGGCCGAGATATTCCGTGGCGTAGGCGAGGCTCTCGGGCTCCGCGGCTTCGAGCCACTCGGCGAGCGTCTCGTTGTCGTGGGTGCCGACGTAGCACACGCAGGCGTGCTCATAGGTGTGCGGCAGGTAGTTTGACGGCTCACGCGGGTCAAAGGCGAATTCGAGCACCTTCATGCCGGGAAAGCCGGAGTCGGCAAGCAGCTTTTTTACCTCCGGCGTCATGAAGCCCAAGTCCTCCGCGATAAACCGAACCTCGGGAAACCAGCTTTTGAGGACGCCGACAAGCTCCATGCCCGGGCCTTTTTTCCACTCGCCGAGCACGGCGGTCTTTGCGCCGTAGGGCACGCTCCAATAGCTCTCCAGCCCGCGGAAATGGTCGATGCGCAGGCTGTCGTAGAGCTTTTTTGCGCCCTCGATGCGGCGTATCCACCAGCCGTAGCCGTCCGCGCGCATTTTTTCCCAGTTATAAATCGGGTTGCCCCAAAGCTGACCGTCCTCGCAGAAATAGTCCGGCGGGACGCCCGAGACCTCTGTCGGGAGATTTTTTTCGTCAAGCAGGAAGTTTGAGGGCAGGCCCCAAACGTCGGCGGAGTCCAGCGCGACGTATATCGGCAGGTCGCCGATGACGCTGATGCCGAGGGCGTGGACGTAGTCGCGCAGCTCGTCCCACTGCTTGTAGAAGAGGTATTGGATGTAGACGAAAAAGCTCACGTCCTCCGCAAGCTCCGAGGCGTACCGAGCGACGCTTGCGGGCTTGCGCAGGCGTATGCCCTCGTCCGGCCATTCCGTCCACGGCAGCATGTCGAAATGCCGCTTCAGCGCCATGAAAAGCGCGTAGTCGGCAAGCCAGCCGCTGTTTTTTGACTCAAACGCCGCGACGGCGGCGCTGTCGCGCTCTCGACCCGCCTCGAAGGCGAGGCGGAGCACGTCGAGCCGATGCTCATATATCTTGCCGTAATCGACCTTTGACGGCTCGTCGCCCCAGTCCGTCGAGTCCGGCACGGCGGGGTCGAGCAGACCGTCCTCGGCAAGGAGGCTGAGGTCGATGAAATACGGGTTTCCCGCATAGGTCGAGAAGGAGGAATACGGCGAGTCGCCGTAGCCCGTCGGCCCCAAGGGCAGCATCTGCCACACGCGCTGTCCCGCGGCGGCGAGGAAATCCGCAAATTCCCGCGCCTCGCGCCCGAGTGTGCCGATGCCGTATTTTGAGGGCAGCGAAGATATCGGCATGAGTATGCCGCTTGCGCGCTCCATATCGCTCACCCCTTCACGGCGCCCGCGACGACGCCCTTGATGATATATTTTTGGCAGGACAGATAGAAGATGATTATCGGCACTATGGACAGCATGATAAGCGCCATGGTGGCGCCCAAATCGACTGCGCCGTAGCTGCCCTTGAGATATTGGATGTGTATGGGGATGGTCATATATTCCTTGCGGTCGAGGACGAGATAGGGCAGCAGATAGTCGTTCCATATCCACATTGTCTCGAGCACGCCGACGGATATCATGGTGGGGCGCAGCATCGGAAACACGACGAGGAAGAAGGTGCGCAGCGGCCCGCAGCCGTCTATGGCGGCGGCCTCCTCAATCTCGATGGGCATGGACTTCACAAAGCCCGCGAACATGAACACCGCAAGCCCCGCGCCGAAGCCGAGGTAGATGATGGGAATGGTATAGGGCGTATTGAGCTTGAGCGTGTCGGCGGTCTTGGCAAGGGTGAACATGACCATTTGGAACGGCACGACCATGGAGAACACGCAGAGATAATACATGATTTTGCAAAGCGTGCTCTTGACGCGGGCGATGTACCAAGCCGCCATGGAGGTGCAAATGAGTATCAGGGCGGTGGAGACGACCGTGATAAAGAGGCTGTAGAGGACGGATTTGACGAAGGGGTAATTGCCGAAGGTCATGCCCTTTACATAGTTGTCCCAGCCGACAAAGGATTCGCTGTTCGGCAGGGCAAAGGTGTCGGTGTTTACGAAGCTGTTTTCTTTAAAGGAGTTTATCAGCACCTCGACAATCGGCAGCACATAGATGACGGAGATGACGGCAAAGAGCAGCGTCAGTGCCGCCTTGCCCCAATGTATCCTGCGCGGACGCGCGGCGATTGAGTTTTCCATTATTGCTCAACCTCCTTTTTTCGGGTGGCGCGCAGCTGGATGAGGCCGATAGCCGCCACGAGCACAAAGAAGATTACGGCCTTTGCCTGACCGACGCCCCTGTAGTTGGCGTTTCGGTAGAAGGTGTTGAAAATATTGAGAGCAAGCATTTCGGTGGTTTTTATGACTGTCCCGTCGGGTCGGAAGATAAAGGGCTGCCCGCCGTTCAGCGCCATGTTTTGGTCGAAAAGCTTGAATGAATTCGTGAGTGTAAGGAAGGTGCAGATAGTGATGGCGGGCATCACGCAGGGGATGATGATGTTCCGCAGGACGTGCCAGCCGTTGGCGCCGTCAATCCGCGCGGCATCCACCAGCTCCTCGGGGACGCTTTGGAGGCCGGCGATGTAAATTATCATCATATAGCCTATCTGCTGCCAGCTCATGAGGATGATTAGCCCCCAAAAGCCGTATTTCGTCTCGAGCACGATGGAGGTGCCGTATTGGGAGAGGATTCCGTCGAATATCATGGACCAAATATAGCCGAGGACAATGCCGCCGATGAGGTTCGGCATGAAGAACACGGTGCGGAAAAGGTTCGAGCCCTTTATCCCGCGCGTCAGCACATAGGCGACCGTGAAGGCAAGGAGATTTATGACGAGCAGCGACACAATGGCAAATGCCGCCGTATACCAAAAGGAATACGCAAAGGAGGCGTCGCCAAAGGCCTTGATGTAGTTGTCAAGGCCGACCCATGTCGCGTTGCTGGTGGTCTTGAATTTGCAGAAGGACAGGTATATGCCCTTCGCAAAGGGGTAGACGAAGCCTACCAGGAAGGCCGCAAGCGTGGGCAGCAGAAACAGCGGAAAAAATCTTCGGATAGAGCCGCTCAGCATGTTTCCGTTTACGGCGAGACTGCGCTTCTTTTTGGTTCCGGTTTTCATTCTCTCTCCTCCTGTGAATTCGTCGGGGTCTGCTTTGAAAAGGGGCGAGCGTTGTCGCTCGCCCCGAGAGTGCAGGGAATTATTGGTTCTTGAACTGGGTCTCCCAGCCGCCGACAAAGGCGGTGACAACGTCGTCCCATGCTCCGCCTGCGGAGTATTGGGTCAGCGCGGCGACGACGCCTGCGCGCCACTCGTCAACGTTGGGGGTGAAGTTGAAGGCCCATGTGACGCTGTAGTTGCCCGCAGCGGCATATTCGTTCGCCTGAGCGAGGAAGACGTTTGCGGGAGCCTTGGCCATTTTGAAGGGGGAGACAAAGCCCATGGTATCGGCAAGCGCGGTTGTGCCGGTCTCGCTGGTGACGACCCAGTACAGGAAGTCGAGGGTCGCCTGAATGTCCTCGGGGGCGGCCTTGGAGTTCACTGCCCAGAAGTTCTCGGTGCCGTTGCAGAGTCCGGCTTTTTCCTCGCCCTCAACGCCGCAGTAGATGGGAATCATGGCGAGGGTGGCGGGGTCCATGGCGAACTTCGCGGGGTCGGTGAGGTTGGCGTATTCCCAGGAGCCGTTCTGATAGAAGACGGCTTCGCCCTTGCCGAACTCGGCCTCGGACTCATCGCCGGTCTTGGCGGTCAGGTCGGAGGCGGCGCAGGTGCCGTTGTTTATGTAGAGGTCCCAAATGTTTTTGTAGTTCTCAAGGTAGGTGCCCTTGATGGTGGCGGGCTGCTCGACGACGGCGTCGTCGCGGCACTCGTAGAACAGGGGCATATTGGTGAGGTGGCCGCTGAAGCGCCAGCTTGAGGAGCCGTCAAGTCCCGCGGAGGTGAAGGCGGAGAAGCCAAGCTCGGTCTTGCGGGCGGTGATGTCCTCGACAATGGTTTTGAGGGTCTCGAAGTTGGTGATGTCGGCAAGCTTGTAGCCGGCCTTCTCAAGGAGGGCGGTGTTCACGATGATGCCGAAGGACTCATAGACATAGGCGATGCCGCGAACGACGTCGTCGGCGTCCTTCAGGGTGAAGGAGGTATCGGTCATCTCGCCGTAGAGCGGGCTGTCGCCGAGGTCGAGGCAATATTCGCCCCAGGTGTCAAGAGCCTGCTTGTTGCCGACCTGGAACAGTGTGGGCATTTCGCTCTTGTCCATCTCGACGGTCAGGGTCTCGTTGTAGGTGCCGGAGGCGGCGGTGACGACCTTGACGGGAATCTGCGTCTCCGCGGTGTAGGCGGTGGCGAGCTCCTGCCACGCGGCGTCTGCCTCGGGCTTGAAGTTGAGGTAATAGACGCTGCCGGCGGCGACGGGCTCTTCGGTCGCGGGCGGGTCTGTGGTGACTGCGGGCTTGGTGCCGCAGGCGGCAAAGCCGGCGACCATCACGAGGCAGAGAAGAACTGCAAGAAACTTCTTCATTTTTGATTACATCTCCTGATTGTAAAATATTTTTTCACGGCTTGCGCCGGGAAAATTCAAAGTTTGCGGACGGAGCCGCCCTCGCGGAAGGCCGTCCCGACGGTTCGGTGCTGATTGTGTGCGCCGTGGGCTATCATGCTGAGCAGTATGCGGACGCTCTCGCGCCCCATTTCCTCCGAGGGCTGGCACAGGGTCGTCAGCGTCGGTCGGACGTATTCGGAGAGCTGCAGGCCGTCGATGGCTATCACGGAGCAGGCCTCCGGCACGGGTCTGCCGTTATCGTCGAGCGCCTTCACGGCGGCTATCGCCATGGCGTCCGCTATCGTGAAAACGGCGGTGAAATTCACCCCGCGCCCGATAAGGCGGGTCATGGCCGCATAGGCGTCGCCCATGTCGAAGGAGCCGGCGCATTCGACGAGCGCCTCGTCCGGCGCTATGCCGCATTCCTCAAGCGCGCGGAGATAGCCGAGGTAGCGCAGCTCGCTGATGGAGCGGTCGTGCGTGTCGCAGACGAGGGCGGCTATGCGGCGGTGACCGAGCCTGTAAAGCTCCTTCACGGCGTTTGCCGCCGCCTTTTCGTCCTCTATAGAGACGGAGGAATATTCGTCCTCCGAGAGGGTACCAAAGCTGTTTGTGTAGGCGCAGCAGACAAAGGGGACGTTTAGGAGCGCAAGCTCCGCCGAGGAATAGTCCGAGCGCCCGCCAAGGAAGACAATGCCGCGCAGCTTTTTTTCGCGCTCCATGACGGCGCCGCGCTTTATCTCGTCCTCGTTGGAGCCGATTTGCTGCATGACCATCGTGCAGCCGGCGGCGTCAATCTCGCGCTCCACGGTCTTGATGATGTCCGCATAGAAGGGGTTTGAGACGCCGCGCACGACAAGACCGATGGCGTCCGAGCTTGTGCGGACAAGGTCCCTCGCGCTGTTGTTGGGGATGTAGTTGCTGCTGCTAACGGCCTCGAGCACGCGCGTGCGCACCTCGGGCGAAACATCCGGCCGCTCGTTGAGCACGCGTGAGACTGTGCTGACAGAGACGCCGCAGAGCCTTGCAATATCCTTAATTGTCAAGCCGCGCGCCCCTTTCTTGGGAAAAACGTTCCCGGTAACGTTACCGGTAACGTTACCGGCTCTCATACCCTTAAATCTAATCACCTTTGTCCGAAATGTCAACGTGAAATCTGTCGCGCCCCAAATTTTTGTCGCTCCTGCCCAATTTCCCCCTCCCCCCTTAGGTCAGATTGACAAGCCAACTCCGCGGCGGACGGGAAAAAATCTCGTCCTCCGTTCCGATGGGGGCAGGCGCCTTCGGCACAAGGGGGTGCCGGCGGATATTGCCAAAAAAGACATACGGCAGAGCATGGGCGGGCTACTGCAACAACCGCTGCATCAAGGCAAAACTAAAGGGCTTGCCGCCTGTAATTTACAGACAACAAGCCCTTAAGGTTGTTTGAAAAAATATTCGTCTGACTTTCCCCCCGGATTTCGGGGGCGGGGGTGGGTTAGTCGTCGACGTCGGCGGAGTCTATTAGGGGTTGGGCGTCGCAGGTGGGGAGC
>JAVVTL010000064.1:0-8586 GCA_036653715.1 Oscillospiraceae bacterium | reverse complement strand
AAAAAGTGTGGGCAGGGTGATTTTAACTCTTGACGAATATCGGATTTCGCGGGGAATCAGCAAGAACAAGTTGGTGCTCGGTGCCGGAATGCAGCGGACGCAGCTTCAGAACTACTGCAACAACAAAGTCTCGCGCGTCGATTTGGACGTTTTGGCGAGAATCTGCGCCTACCTCGATTGCCAACTCAGCGACATCATGCGCTATGAAAATAAATGACGCCGACCCTTCATTGGGGCGGCGTCATTGCTTTTATATGAGCTTAAGGCGCGAGAGCGAGTTCACGGCGGCGGGGGGGAGCTTTATGACGGCGCGGTCGTAGGTGATAAGGCCGTTCTGCTCGTCCTCCACGTCGGAGAGCTGGGTGTAGACACAGGCGGCGAGGCCGGCCTTTACCGCGGGGCGTATCTGCCCGTCGTAAAGCTCCATAAGCCCCTGACGGAGCGATTCCGGCGAGGAAAATTTCTTGTAGCCGAAGGGCTTTTCGGAATAGGCATGACCCGCCACGGCGTGGGAGTAGCCGCCAAATTCGGAGAGCACGACACAGCGCCCGAGCTTATCGGGCTTGTAGGCGTATTCGTCGAAATAGACGTGCAGGCTCTTGATTTCGCCTATGCCCTGGTCGTGCCAGCCGCTGGCGTGGTCAATGGTGCGGCTGTCGTCCAGCTCGAGTATGGCGGCGACATTCTCGGCGGCGTCGAACTGCCCCCAGCCCTCGTTGAAGGGGACCCACATGGCGATGCAGGGGCAATTATAGAGGTGTGCGACAAGCTCCCGCAGCTCGGCGGTGAATTCCTCCCGCCCCTCGGCGTCGCTCCTGCCGAAGCGGCCGTAGGCACTGTCCTTCATGTGCGCGCCGGTGAAAAGCGGGGTGCTGACCGTGAGCGGCGAATAGCGCCCGCCGCCGCAGGGCATGTCCTGCCAAACGAGCATCCCGAGCCTGTCGCAGTGATAGTACCAGCGAAGCGGCTCGACCTTTATGTGCTTGCGGAGCAGGTTGAAGCCCATGTCCTTGGCGGTACGGATATCAAAGATGAGCGCGGCGTCCGAGGGCGCGGTATAGAGGCCGTCGGGCCAGTAGCCCTGGTCGAGCAGGCCGTTGTGGAAATACGGCTCATTATTGAGAAACAGGCGCTTCACGCCGAGCTTATCCGTGCCAACGGAAAATTTGCGCAGGGCAAAATAGCTCGTCACGCAGTCGTCGCCGAGGTTCAGGGAAATGTCGTGCAGATACGGCTCCTCCGGCGACCATGGGCGCGTGTCGGAAAGCTTCAGCCTTGCGGTGACGCCGGCGGGGAAGGCGTATTCGTCCTCGCCTATGCGGGCGGTGACCTCGCCCTCGCCCTCCACAAAAACGTCCACCGCGCCCTCGTCGAGTCGGGGGGTGAGGCGCAGATTTTTTATGTGGCTCTCGGGCACGGATTCGCACCAGACGGTCTGCCAAATGCCGCTCTGCGGGGTATACCAAATGCCGCCGCGCTTTGTCTTCTGCTTGCCGCGAGTGTGAAAGGACTTGTCGCTGAAGTCGCGGACGCGGACGATGAGCTCGTTCTCGGCGGCGAGCGCGTCGCTTATATCCGCGTCAAAGGGGAGGTAGCCGCCGACGTGCGAGCAGACCTCGCGCCCGTCTAAATATACCGTTGCCTCCTGATCGACGGCGCCGAAGTGCAGTAGCACCCTGCCGACGTTGAAGCCCTCGGGCAGCGTGAGCGGACGGCGATACCAAAGATATTCGCGCGGGGAGAGGCTCCGTTCCACGCCGGAGAGCGACGTTTCGGGCGAGAAGGGGACGATTATGAAGCCGTCCCAGCGCTCGGGCGGCGTGTCGGAGCTTGTGATGGCGTATTGCCAGCGCCCGTTGAGGTTGAGGTAGCTCTCGCGGACGAGCTGCGGGCGGGGGTATTCGGGGAGCGGGTGCTCCCGGTCAAGGCTTTTGCCCCATTCAGTGAGCATTTTTCTCCCTCCTTTTCAAAAGCAGTATGGGTATGAAGACGCAGAGCAGGACGACGGCGGAGGCAAGGAAAATTCCGGGCGTGGGCGCGGTCTTCGTGACGCCGAGCTCGACGTATTCGCCGCCGCCGTTTTTGATGACCGCCGAGCCAAGGAACGGCCCGATTATCATGGGCAGCAGCACGGCGAAAATCATGCGGATGCCCTGAAAATGCCCGACCTTGTCCCTCGGCGTACAGTCGCGCACCTTGCCGGAGAGGGCGGCGGTGACGAGCATATAGCCCGACATCATGACGCTGCCCGCGATTATCACGGCGAGGGAGCCGCGGACGAAATACATCCCGACAAGGCCCAAGAGCATGACAGCCGACGCGGGTACGGCAAAGCGCAGCTTTCCGACCCTGTCGATTATCCTGCCGGAGAGCACGCTGACGGCGGAGGCCGTGAGCAGCACGGCGCCGAGCACAAGGGCATAGTTTTCGATGCCGAGGAAGGTTTGGATATATATGATGAGGTAGGGAAAAAAGACCTGCACGGCAACGGAAAAGAGGAAAAACGCGAGCAGTGAGAGATAAAGCTCGGGGTTTTTCCGCACTACGGAGGGGCGCAGACCGTAGACGAGGTTCGCCCAATAGCTGTCGCGCTTGGGCGCAAGGCCCGGCTCGTCGCGCAGAAGGAAAATGGCGGCGATTCCCGTGAGGGTCACTAAAACGCCGAATATGCCGAAGAACTCCTGCCAGCGCCCCGCGCGGGTAAGAGAGTCGAAGCCGCCGAAGATGATGAGCATGGATATGAGCGGCAGAATCGCAAGGACGGACTCGGTGCGCCCGCGATTTGTCTCGTCTGTCGCGTCCGTCAGCCAGGCGTTGAAGGCGGCGTCGTTCGCCGTGGAGCCGAAAAAGGTCATGAGACAGTCGAGGACGACTATCATGACGGCGGCGGCGGTGACGGCGGAGGCGGCGGGAAAGAGCCGCGCCGCGTTTTCGACGGTCACAAGCCCAAAGACGGCGGTCGAAAGCCCCCAAAGAATATAGCCCGCGCAGATAAAGAGCTTCCTCCTGCCGACTCTGTCGGACAGAGCGCCCATGACGAGGGTCGTGAGCGTTGCGGCGGCGGCGCTGAAGGCGACCATGGCGGCTATGTAGTCCGGATTCGTGGAAACTGTGTTATAAAGATATACGTTAAAATACATATTTTCGATGGTCCAGGCAAACTGCCCCACAAGACCGATTAGGATGAGCGAAAACCATTTTCTCGCCCCAAGCTTTTTGCGATTCATGAAAACACCTCTTTATAGGCTATTCTACCGCATTTTTTAGAATTTGTCAGCAATTGAATTATTTGTATTGACAAATTATTAACATGGTGGTTAAATACTTGACAATGATTTTTATGCGGAAAAATGTGAACAGATTGTTTCCGCATGCAGGGGAAATGTAAATAACAGGGAAAAACTTTGCATTGTTAAGGAATTCTCAAGATTGTTAATAAGTAAACTTGGGAAAATGGTGTATTTGCGTCATATAATATGGACATCGCATTCACATTGTGTTAACATTGCATAAGTTAATAATACAGAGAGGTGAAGCTCATGCCTTATAAGTACTATGGCGGTGTTCATCCTGATTACATGAAAACTGCCAATAAGACGCCTGTCACGCCGATAGCGCCGCCTAAGGAAGTTGTACTTCCTATGACGATGCATATAGGCGCCCCGAACCAGCCCGTGGTGAAGGTGGGCGACAAGGTCAAGATGGGTCAGGTCATCGGCAGAAACGATGCCCCCGTATCCGCACCCATTCACGCCTCGGTTTCCGGCACGGTCGTCGCCGTGGAGCCAAGGAGACACATGCTCGGCGACATGGTCATGTCCGTTGTCATCGAAAACGACGGGCTGGATACCCCCTGCGAGGCAATGAATCCGCTCACGGCGGAGCAGCTTCGCGACCCGGACGCCATCATTGCCCGCATCCGCGAGGCAGGCGTCGTCGGAATGGGCGGCGCTATGTTCCCGACCGCCTTCAAAATCGCCGGAGCGCGCGGCAAGGTGGACTCTCTCGTCATCAACGGCGCAGAGTGCGAGCCGTATCTCTGCGGCGACCACCGCACGATGCTGGAGCACCCCGTCGAGCTCCTGAAGGGCATCGAGCTTGTGCGTTTGGCACACGGCCTCGAAAAATGCTATTACGGCATCGAGAAAAACAAGCAGGACGCCATCGACCTGCTTAACTCCCTCAATCCCGCGCAATACGGCGTCGAGATTGTCCCCGAGGAGGTCAAGTACCCTCAGGGCGCGGAGAAGCTCCAAATAAAGGCAAACACAAACCGCGAGGTCAAGCCGGGCGGAATCCCCTCCGGCGTGGGCGGAAACGTCGTCTCCACCTACACCTCCTATTGCATCTATCGCGCGTGCTACGAGGGCGTGCCCTCCATCGAGCGCGTGGTAACCGTCGCCGGCAGCGGCATTGCGGAGGCGAAAAACCTCCTCGTCCGCTTCGGCACCCCGCTCTACCACATCTTCCAAGAGGCGGGCGGTTTTGTCGGCGAGCCTGAGCGTATCTGCATGGGCGGGCCGATGATGGGCATCTGCGTCGCGGACATAAGCGCCGGCCTCATCAAGGGCGCCGCCGGGCTTTTGGTCTTCACCGAGGAAGACAACCGCGAGAAGGAAGACCCCGTCTGCATCCGCTGCGGCAACTGCGTGCTCCATTGTCCGATGAAGCTCGAGCCGCTTTACATGTATCTGTATGTCAATAAGGGCGACCTTGCAAAGATGGAGCAATACCATGTGGCGGACTGCTTTGAGTGCGGCTCCTGCTCCTATGGCTGCCCGGGGCGCTTGCCTCTGACACATACCTTCAAGCTCGGAAAGGCGCTGATGAACGCGCACAAGGCCGAGGAAATGGCAAAGGCGGCGCTTCTTGCCGCAGAGAAAGCGGCGCGCGAGTCGGCTACAGCCGTTGGAAAGGGGGCGCAGGCATAATGGAAGAAAAAAGACTCTTTAAAGTCACCTCGAACCCTTTGGTCCGCACAAAGAGGGACACCTCCGCTATAATGATGGACGTCCTCATAGCCCTCATCCCCGCGCTCTGCGTCGCCGTCTACATATTCGGCGTCAACGTCCTCATCCTGCTCTGCGTATCCGTCGGCTCCTCCGTCTTCTTCGAGTGGGGCTACCGCAAGCTCATGAAGAAAAAAAGCAGCATCCGCGACTTGTCCGCAGTCGTAACGGGAACACTGCTCTGCTGCGTGCTTCCGCCCTCCGCCCCGTGGTGGATGCCGGTCATCGGCTCATTATTTGCGATAGTCGTCGTGAAGCAGCTCTACGGCGGCATTGGCAAGAACTTCCTTAACCCGGCAATGGCGGGCCGCGCGTTCCTGTTCTCCTATCCCGTCATCATGACCACCTGGATGACGCCCGGCATACTCAAGGGCGCTGTGGACGCCGTCACAATGGCGACCCCCCTCCAATACCTCTACGCGGGCGAGGCGCTCCCCGCCTACTTTAACCTCAAAACCATGTTCCTCGGCGCCATCCCCGGCTGCATCGGTGAAATTAGCACCCTCGCGCTGCTTATCGGCGGAGCCTACCTCATCCTTCGCAAGGTCATAAGCTGGCGCATACCCACGGCATATCTCGGCACCGTCGCGCTGCTTTGCCTCATCTTCGGACACGAGGGCTACGGCAATGTCGAATGGATGCTCTTTAACCTCGTCTCCGGCGGCGTTGTCCTCGCTGCCATCTTCATGGCGACGGACTACAGCACCAGCCCCGTGACCCTTAAAGGCCAGCTCGTCTTCGGCGTCGGCTGCGGAGCGCTCACCGTCCTCATCCGCTACTTCGGCTCCTATGCCGAGGGCGCGACCTACGCAATCCTCATCATGAACGTCTGCTGCTGGTTCATCGACCAGCTCACAAGACCCAAGCAGTTCGGCGTCACCCGCGAGGACACCAAGGCGAAAAAGGCTGCCGCCAAGGAAGCCAAGAAAAGCGCAAAGGAGGCGGCTGTGTGATGACTGCAACAAAAAAAGCCACGAACCCCATAGTGCGTTTGACCCTCATCCTGTTCTTTGTCTCCGCCGTGACGGCGGGTATTCTCGGCCTTGTAAACCTCTTTACGGTCGATAGAATAAAGCTCCAAAACGAACAGGCCACCGCCGCCGCCTATAAAGAAGTCATGTCGGCGGACAAATACGAGCCTCTCAGCTTCGACGAAAAGCTCTATTCCACAGTCAACGGCGTGTATAAGGCAGGAGACGCGGGCTATGTTGTCGACATGTCCTTCTCCGGCGCACAGAGCACAATAACCGCCGCCATCGGCATAGACACCGCGGGCGCGGTGACGGGCGTCTCCATCATCAAGCACGCGGAGACACCGAGCCTCGGCGCAAGAGCCGTTGAGCCGGAGTTCCGCAACCAGTATGTCGGCAGTGCCGAGCCTGTTGCCCTCACCAAGCAGGGCGGCGAGATTGCGGCAATATCCGGTGCCACGATAACATCCAAGGCAGTGACCGACGCCGTCAATACGGCGATGGATGTCGTCGCGAGTCTGGGTTAAGGAGGGGATGAACTATGAATTTAGGCAAACAGTTTAAAGAAGGACTTGTCACCAACAACCCGGTGCTCGTCCAGCGCATAGGAATGTGCGCCACCATGGCCATCACCACCACAATGTTCAACGGCATAGGCATGGGCATCTCGGTGCTCATCATCCTCACCTGCTGCAACGTGGTCGTCTCGGCAATACGCAAGATTATCCCCAATGACATCCGCCTTGCCATTTTCGTTGTCGTCATCGCGGGCTTTGTCACCATAGTTGACCTGCTTATACAGGCGTTTTTGCCGGCGCTCTCCGCGTCGCTCGGCGTGTTCATTCCGCTTATAGTCGTCAACTGCATCATCATCGGCAGGGCAGAGGCCTTCTGCCAGCACGAGAAAATCGGCCCGTCCTTCTTTGACGGACTCTTTCAGGGCCTCGGCTACACCGTCGTACTCATGATTATGTGCCTTGTCCGCGAGTTTTTGGGCAAGGGCAGCTTCGGCGGCGGTATCCTTGATGTCTCCACAGGCGTCCTGCGTGTGGTATTGGACGGCTCCGGCAGCGGCATACAGATTTTCCCCGCGGAGTACGGCGCAATGCTGCTCATCCTCCCCTTCGGCGGCTTCCTCACTCTCGGCTGCCTCATAGCCGCCATGCAGTACGCTCTGCGTAAATCCGCAGAGAAAAAAGAGCGAGCCGCGCTCGCTGCAAAAGTCGAAGTAAAGGAGGCAACAATCTGATGTTTACCTCACTTCTATCCATATCGCTCGGCGCGATACTCATAAACAACTTTATCTTTTCCCAGTTCCTCGGCTGCTGCCCGTTCCTTGGCTGCTCAACAAAAATGGACACCGCCGTCGGCATGGGCCTCGCCGTCATATTCGTCATGGGCCTCGCCTCCGGTATCTGCTGGGTCGTAAACGAATACATCCTCGTCAAGTTCGGACTCGTCTATATGCAGACGCTGACCTTCATTTTGGTCATAGCCGTGCTGGTCCAGTTTGTTGAGATGTTCCTAAAGAAATCGGTGCCCTCCCTATATACGGCGCTCGGTATCTTCCTGCCGCTCATCACGACGAACTGCGCCGTCCTCGGCGTGGTGCTGCTGAACGTCCAGAACAAGTTCGGATTCATCGAGAGCGTGGTCTACGGCATAACGGGCGGCATAGGCTTCCTTGTCGCGATAGCCCTGTTCGCAAGCGTGCGAGACAGGCTCCAGTTTGCGGAATATCCCAAGGCCTTTGAGGGCTTCCCGATATGCCTCGTCTCAGCCGGATTGGTGGCCCTTGCATTCATGGGCTTCTCCGGAATGCAGATTTGGTAAGGGGGGCGCGATATGATTGAAATACTTAAAGCCGTACTGGTGCTCGGCATAATGGGCGCAGTATTCGGGGGCGTCCTCGCCTTCGCCGCAAAGATTTTCTATGTGGAACAGGATCCCCGCCTGACCGAGATTCGCGAGGCACTTGCCGGCGCGAACTGCGGCGGCTGCGGCTATCCCGGCTGCGACGGCTATGCCGCCGCCGTCCTCAAGGGCGAAGC
Source organism: Oscillospiraceae bacterium (assembly GCA_036653715.1). Taxonomy (GTDB): domain Bacteria; phylum Bacillota; class Clostridia; order Oscillospirales; family Oscillospiraceae; genus Scatomorpha. The sequence goes on along the minus strand of JAVVTL010000064.1, from coordinate 555 downwards.
CGGACCGAGCTGCTGCGTCGCCGGCGGAGTTGCCACCTCACAGAAAATCGCCGCCATCATGGGCCTCGACGCGGGCGTCGAGACAAAATACGTCGCATTCGTCCCCTGCTCCGGCGGGGAGGGACACGCGCAGCTCTTTTTCGATTACTCCGGCCCGAAGGACTGCACAGCCGCAATGCGCTTCGGCAACAAGGGGCCGAAGGAATGCCAGTTCTCCTGCGTGGGTCTTGGCAACTGCGTAAGCGCCTGCCAGTTCGACGCAATGCACCTCGTAAACGGCGTCGCCGAGGTGGACAGAGAAAAATGCGTTGCCTGCATGGCCTGCGCCAGCGCCTGCCCCAAGAAAATCATCCGAAAGGTGCCCTATGACCAAAAGGTTTTGGTTGGCTGCCGCTCGGGAGATAAGGGCGCCGTCACCCGCAAGCTCTGCGACCTCGGCTGCATCGGCTGCATGAAGTGCCAAAAGGAATGCCCCGCAGAGGCGATAAAAATCGAGAACAATCTCGCCGTCATCGACTACGATAAGTGCGTCGGCTGCGGCCACTGCGCCGAGGT
>JAVVTL010000063.1:0-8678 GCA_036653715.1 Oscillospiraceae bacterium | reverse complement strand
CTGCGGGCTTGGAAACTCTGCGAGGCTTTTTTCGCCCGATACGGGCGGGGACGATGGATTGGACGGGGGATACGGGGGGTGCGGGCTGTTTCCGCCGGAGGCGGAAATGCGCGGACGGGGATACGGGGGCGGGTTACTTTATTAATGTTGTGACGATATGTTGGGCCATTAGCATGCCGGCGGTGGCGGGGACCCAGACGACGGAGCCGGGGACGCTGCGGCGGCCGGGGGGCGGGGCTTCGGGCTGTGAGGGGCTGATGCCCTCCTCGGGGCTGTAGACGACGTCAAGGTGCGCTATGCCTCTGTGGCGCAGCTCCTTGCGGACGACGCGGGCCAGGGGGCAGCCTATGGTTTTTGAGATGTCGCAGATGGTGAGGCGCTCGGCGTTCAGCTTGTTGCCGGTGCCGAGGGCGGAGATTATGGGGATGCCGCGCTCGCCGGCTGTTTGTATGAGGTCGAGCTTGCAGGCGACGAGGTCGATGCAATCCGCGATATAGTCGTAGCCGCCCATGAAGAAGCTCTCGCGCGTCTCCGCTTCATATCGCGCGCACATCGGGATTATCTCGGCGTCCGGCGCGATGTCGCGCAGGCGTGAGGCGACTGCCGCCGCTTTTTCAGTTCCTATGGTGGAATAGGTCGCGCAGAGCTGGCGGTTGATATTTGTCTCGCTCACGCTGTCCTGGTCCATCAGCGTAAGCTTGCCGACGCCTGCGCGCGCCAGCGCCTCGGCGCACCACGAGCCGACCCCGCCGAGCCCGAGCACGGCGACGCTGCTGCTTCTTAGCTTTTCCATGGCTTCTTCGCCTATGAGCATTTCGGTTCTCATGGTTCTTGCGTCCATTTATGGCTCACTTTCCACAATGACCGCCCTTTCGGACGGTCATTGGATTTAATATCGGTTTATTTCGCGGCGAACTTGAACACGAGATTGGTGTCCGACGCATAGCCCTCAAGCTGGGTTTTCATCCACTCGGTGGCGGCGGTGTTGCGGAGATTTGAATCCGCGAGGTAATCGCAGTAGCGGTCGCCGTAGCCCACGAAGTACATGATGTGGTAGCCGGTGTAGTTGCTGTCCTTATTGAAGACGACGGCGCTGTCGCCGGGCATACGTCCGTCGGCGTATATGAAGTCGTTTACAGAGCCGACCATTTGACCCATGGCGACGTTCTCATAGAGTCCGCCGTTTTCCTTGGAGCCGCCGTCGGTGGAATTTTCCTTGGCAAGCGCCGCAAAGCTGTCCTCGGTGGTGTCGCCGGACTTCCACTGGCTGTAGAGCTCCTCGGCGGTTTTCTTGGCGGCGTCGATTTCCTTGTCGCTTATCTCGCCGTCCTCGTCGGAGTCGGTCGCCCTTATGAGGACGTGGCGGAAGGCGGCGGTCTGATAGTCGTTCACGCCGCGGCCTATGAACATGACGACCGTATAGCCCGTGTCGGTGCTCTCTGTGACGGTCACGTCACCGCTTGCGCGGGCGGCGTCGAGCATCCACTTGGAGTATGTCTCGGGCAGGCTCCCGCCCATTGTGCGGAGGTTCTCGCTGACTGTTGCGTCCGTCTCGAGCTCGGCAACGGCGGCTTTGAAGCTGTCCGCGTCCGTCGCGGCGGCGGCGAGGGCTTCGGCAGCGGTCTTGGCGGCTGCCATTGTCTCGGGAGTGGTCTTTTCCTTTGTCTCCTGAGTTGTCTCGCCGGTGGCGCTGTCGGTCACGTCCTCGGTGACCTCCACGGTGTCGGCGGCGACGAAGTAGGTGAGATACTCAAAGGTATCGTAGGTGTCTTTGTTTTCGGTGTACCAAGCGGCAAGCTCCTCGGGGGTATAGGTGTAGGAGTCGAAGTTGTCGCCGGAATAGTCGGCGGCGATATATTGCATCTCCATGGCGCGGCGGATGGCTTTTTCGTTGCAGCCCCTGCCGTAGATGGCGGAGATATATTTCTTGACGCTGTTGTAGTTATAGGACTTGGCGTACTCGGGCATTGCGGAGATTTCCTTGTCGATGGCGGCCTTGTCCTCGTCGGAGAGAACATAGCCCTCGGCGACGGCCTTCTCGTAGAGCGCGGTGGTGCTGACCATGCCCCTGAGCGCCGTTTCGCGGAAGTAGTCCGCCCAAGTGGCTGTCTCGCCCTCCTTGAGGTTTGCAATAGACTCGGGTATCGGCTCGCCGATCATGGCGAGGTAGGTGGGGTCGAAGGTCTGGGTGTTGAGCGGTTTTTGGGTGTCGAAGAAAAGGCTCAGCACGGACTCGTAGTTTTTGCAGAAGGTATAGTAGCTGTTGTAGTAGTAGTATTGGTACTGCCCGTTGGTGTAGCCCGTGTCGCCGATGGTGACGGAGGGCAGCACCGAGTAGAACAGGCCGGAGTTGACAATCAAAACAAATGCCACAAGGATTGCGACCAAAACGGACACGAAGGTCCATTTTATTTTACTCTTGCGTCTCTCCTCGGCTTCTTTTTTCTCTGCGAGAGAGCGTCTGTCGATTCCTGTCTCGCGCTCCTCTTGACGTTTTCTTTTATCCTGTGATGCGCTCATGCAACATACATCCTTTTCTCGTAATACTATTTAAAATAATTATCCGCTCTATAAGTACAGCCTGTGTATTATAACTCATAGCCTGTCGTGTTTCAAGCTAAAAATAATTAACTGTCTGTCAACATTCGACGGGCTTCCCGAAAATCCGCACGTTTGGCGTTGTTAAATATGTTTATATGTGGAGAAACGAAAGCGAATGTGCTATGATGCCTACATGAATTACGGCTTGGAGGAAAACAAAATATCGCGGCGGGAGCTTCTGCTCCTGCTTTTGACGCTGGCGCTCGGCTTTGCCGTACGGCTTCTGTTTCTTGCTTCCCTGCCCCTCGGGCTGAATCAGGACGAGGCCTCCGCCGGCTACGACGCGTGGGCAATCCTCAGCTCCGGAGCGGACAGATGCGGAGCCGCGCTGCCCGTCCTGCTAACCGCCTGGGGCAGCGGACAGAACGCCCTCTACTCCTACCTCTCCATGCCCTTTATCGCCCTGTTCGGGCTGTCCGTCTTTTCGCTGCGGCTTGTCGCCGCGCTCTCCGGCTGTGCCGCGCTCGTCCTTTTTTGGCTGCTCGCCCGCAGGACGCGCGGCCCCGCCTTCGCACTTGCCGCACTCCTGCTCCTTGCCGTAAACCCATGGCACATCATGGCCTCGCGCTGGGCGCTGGAATCCAATCTGCTCCCGACCTTTCTGCTCGGCGGCATTTATTTCACCGCCCGCGCGCGGGAGCGCGAGTGGTCGCTCCTGCCCGCCGCCGTTTTCTTCGGCCTCTCGCTTTACGCCTACGGCACGGCGTATTTTTTCCTGCCGCCCTTTCTCGTTTTTGCCGTCCTCCTGCTCCGAAAGAGGCTGCGCCCCGCGAGCTTTCTTGTCTCCCTCGGCGCTTTTTTGCTTATCGCCCTGCCCATCTCGCTCTGTCAGCTCCGAAACGCGCTCGGACTGCCCGCGACCGCCTTCCTCGGCTTCACGCTCCCCGCACTCACGCAGACGAGACAGGCGGCGACCTCCGTCCTTGGCGGCGGCGGGCTGTCGGCGGCGCTCGGGAATTTCGGCGACCTCCTCGGCATACTTATAAAACAGAGCGACGGTCTGCCCTATAACTCCGCCGTGACAGGCGGGATGTTTTATTTCTTTGGCCTGCCGCTCGCCGTCGTCGGCCTCATAAAAAGCGCCCGCTCCCTGCGCGATGCGCCGGAGGAGGCCTTCGTCCTCGCCGCGCTCGGCTGCTCCCTGCTCTGCGCATTTTTCATCGACGGCAACATAAACCGCCTAAATATGGTCTGGCTGCCGCTGCTCTATTTCATGGCGCTCGGGCTGTATGTTATATTATGTAAACTCAAAAAGTTCTCTGCCATACCCCTTGCTGCGGTTTTTGCCTGTTTTGTTCTTTTTGCCTTTGGATATTGGCGCGACTTCAAAGCCGAGGGCAGCGCATACTATTACCCCGGCCTCGGCGAGGCGCTTCAATATGTTGAGCAGCAGTCTGCGGAATCCGTGTTTGTCTCATATTATGTAAACCAACCCTACATCTTCGCGCTCTTTTACTCCGAGACGCCGCCGCAGGAATTTATCTCCACCGTTGACTACATGAACCCCGACGGCGCGTTTCGCTGGGTGCGCTCCTTCGGGAAATACCGCTTCGGAAACGCGGAGGACGCCGAGGGCGAATATCTCATTCTCCACCGCTCGGAGCGCGGGGCGCGGGATGTCTTGGCGGAATTTGGACAATTTGTTGTCTGTCCGGGATAAATATGGTACAATAAATTTAAATATACTTTTTTAATTAATGAAAGCAGTGATTGAATGACAATAGAAAATCTGCGTCTCGCCGTACTGATTGACGGCGACAACGCCCCCCGCGACTGCCTCAAGAGTGTGCTTGAGGAAATTGCCATCTATGGCACGCCCATGATAAAGCGCATTTACGGCGACTGGGCCTCCCAAAACGTCGTCGGCTGGAAGACCACGCTCCTTGAGAACGCGGTCACGCCCAAGCAGCAGTTTGCATATACCGTCGGCAAGAACGCCACGGATTCCGCCATGATAATCGACGCCATGGATATCCTCTATGCCGGCCGCACGGACGGCTTTGTGCTCGTCTCCTCCGACTCCGACTTCACGCCGCTCGCCATCCGTCTGCGCGAGTCCGGCATGTACGTCATCGGCATAGGCGAAATCAAAACCCCCAAGGCCTTTGTTCAGGCCTGCGACAAATTCATAAGGGTCGAGGTAATCCGCGACCGCTACAAAAAGCCCGAGCAGCCCGCCGCCGAGAAAATCCCCGCCGTCAAAAAGACCGCCGCCGAAGTCAAGGCGGAAAAGGCGGATAAATCCGAAAAGCCCGCCAAGACCGTCCGGAAGACCGAGGACCGCCGCGTGCCCGTGCCTGACGCCATTGTTGAGCTTATCGCCGACTCCATCGACGATTTGGCGGACGACGACGGCTTCATCGACCTCTCCAACCTCGGCAACCTCATCATCAAAAAGCAGCCGGACTTCGACCCCCGCAACTACGGCTTCGGCAAGCTCTCCACCCTGCTCAAGAGCCTGCCCCGCTTTGAGGTCGAGGTTCGCGCCACCTCCGACCCGCACGTCAAGCCCATATATATCCGCGATTTGGAGGCATAATGTCCGCAGCACCGAAACGACACCTCGGAATAAAAATAACGGCGGCGCTGATAATAATCTGCGCCGCCCTGCTTCTGCTCGGCAAATACGGCCTGAGCGTGACGCACCTTGAAATAAGCTCCGCCCGCCTGCCGAGCGCCTTCGACGGCTTTCGCGTCGTTCAGCTCTCCGACCTGCACGGCTCAAGCTTCGGGAGAGGCAACGCGCGGCTCATAAACGCCGTCGCCAAGGAGACGCCCGACGTCATCGTCCTGACCGGCGACTTTTTGGACGAGGGCAAAGCCGACGCCGAGCTGCCCGAGCTTGAGACTCTCGTCGCCTCGCTTTTGAAGCTCGCCCCCGTCTGTTACGTCAGCGGCAACCACGACTGGGCAAGCGGCGGACTTGAGAGCCTTGCCGAGCTGTTTGAGCGCCTTGGCGCGAGCTATCTGCGCAACGAATATATCGCGCTTGAGCGCGGGGGCGAACACCTTGTCCTCGCCGGAGTCGAGGACCCCAACGGTCACGCCGACATGCTGAAGCCCGACGAATTGGTTGACATAATAAACAGCGAGCAGCCCGACGCCTATGTCATGCTTTTGGGACACCGCAACTATTGGGCGGAGAAATACCCGGACTTGCAGGTTGACATAATATTTTGCGGTCACGCTCACGGCGGCATAGTGCGGCTGCCGGGGCTTGGCGGTTTATTCGGCACCGACGCGAAGCTGCTGCCGCGATACGAGGACGGCGTCTTCCGCTCCGGGCGCTATGACATGATAGTCTCGCGCGGGCTGGGAAACTCCGTGCCGCTGCCGCGCTTTCTGAACACGCCGGAGATTATTTCCGTAACGCTCCGCGAAAAAAAGTAATTATCCCGCGCCTTCACGCATATGCTGTATGTATATGATATTTTGGAGGCAGAAAAATGGATGTAGACGACCTTATTTTTGGAGGTGCCGATGAGGGACCGAGCGACAGATAGGCTGCGCGAAAAGCTTCACCCCGAGCCGTATTGCATATACGTCTCGGGGTGAAAATTTTGTTTGAGAAAATTTGTTGATTAAAGGCGCCAGATTCTTTTTGCGTATTGCTCGACGGCGCGGTCGGCGGCAAAGACGCCGCTCTCGGCGATATTCACGAGGCTTTTGCGGTCAAAGCCGTTCCTGTCCGCGACGGAGGCATAGAGCCGCTCGTGGCAGTCGGCATAGGCCGCGAAATCGGCAAGGAGCATATATTCGTCGCCGCCGTAGACGAGCCGTGACACGAGGTCGGCGTAGCTCTTGCCGTCCGCCAGACCGTCGGCAAAGCGCTGGAACACGCGGATGAGGCGTGGGTCCCGCTCGACGATTGACTTGGGGTTGTAGCCGTCGCGCTGCATCGCCGTCACCTCGTCGGCACGGAGGCCGAAGAGGAACATGTTGTCGTCCCCAAGGCGCTCGTACATCTCGACGTTTGCGCCGTCCAGCGTGCCGATGGTCACGGCGCCGTTCATCATGAGCTTCATGTTGCCGGTGCCGGAGGCCTCCTTGCCCGCCGTGGAAATTTGCTCGGAGACCTGCGCCGCGGGCATGAGCTGCTCCGCCATGGAGACGCAGTAGTTTTCGAGGAAGAACACCTGCAGCTTGCCCTTGCAGGCGGGGTCCGCGTTCACATCCGCCGCGAGTGAGCAGATAAGCTCGATTATGCGCTTTGCGGTTTTGTAGCCCGCCGCCGCCTTTGCGGCGAAGATGAAGGTGCGGCTTGTGAAGTCCATGTTGGGGTTATCGCGCAGTCTGTCCTGAAGGCTCGCGATGAGCATGGCGCAGAGAAGCTGACGCTTGTATTCATGGAGTCGCTTGACCTGCACGTCAAAAATTGCGGAGGTATTGAGCTCGAGACCCTGCGTCCGCTTTATAAAGGCGGCAAAGTCGCGCTTGTTGTATTCCTTGATTTCGCGCAGGCGCAGGAGCACTTCCCCGTCGCTCTCAAAGGCGCGAAGACCCGAAAGTTCCTCCGGGTGCCTTATGAAGCCGTCGCCTATAAGCTCGCGCAGGAGGGAATTGAGGCGCGGGTTCACCTGAGAGAGCCAGCGGCGATGGTCGATGCCGTTTGTCACATAGGTGAATTTTTCCGGCGAGAGTGCGCAGACGTCGGCAAACAGGCTTTTTTTGAGGATGTCGCCATGCAGGCCGGAGACGCCGTTTATCATGTAGCAGGCGGCGAGGCAGAGGTTTGCCATGTGCACCTTGCCGCCGTCGATGATGGCGCTGTGCGCGACCTTTGCGCCGTCGCCGTTCCATTGCTCGGTGAGGTGGGCGCGCCAGCGGCGGTTTATCTCGCTGATTATTTCAAAGACGCGCGGAAGCAGGCTTTGGACAAGGCCCTGCGGCCAAGTCTCAAGCGCCTCCGACATGACGGTGTGGTTGGTGTAGGCCACGCATTTTGAGACGATTTGCCAAGCCTCATCCCAGCCCAGCGCGTCCTCGTCCATGAAGATGCGCATAAGCTCGGGTATCATGAGGGTCGGGTGGGTGTCGTTTATGTGGACGACGTGGTGCTCGGCAAAGGAGCGGACATCGCCCCATTTTTTTCTGTGCTGCCGCACGATGGTCTGAGCCGTGGCGGAAACGAAGAAATACTGCTGCTTCAGGCGCAGGGTTTTGCCCTCGATATGGTCGTCCGCGGGATAGAGGACCTTTGTGATGACCTCCGCCATGGTGCGCTGCTCCATGCTCTTGACATACGCGCCCTCGGAAAACTCGAACATGTCGAGGCTGCTCGGGCTGTGGGATTCCCAGAGGCGCAGGGTGTTGACCTGATTGCCGCCGTAGCCGACGATGAGCATATCCTTGGGCACCGCAAGGACTGTGGTGTAGTCGCGAAGCTGCGTGTGGCAGTTTCCGAAGAAGTCCCAGTTTTCCTCCACCCTGCCGCCGAAGCGCACCTCGACGGTGTCCTCGTAGCGGGGAATAAGCCAGCTCTCGGAGCCGGACTGCCAGTTATCCGCGCGCTCGGTCTGAGCGCCGTCCACAAGCTCCTGACGGAAAATGCCCAGCTCGTAGCAGATGGAGTAGCCCGTGGCGGCAATGCCCTCCGACGCCATGCTGTCCATGTAGCAGGCGGCGAGACGGCCGAGGCCGCCGTTGCCGAGACCCGCATCCGGCTCCGTCTCGAAGATATCGGAGGCGTTTCTGCCCATGTCCTCGATTGCGCCGCTTATCGCCTCGCCTATGCCGAGGTTATAGGCGTTTTTCATGAGGCTTCTGCCCATCAGAAATTCCATGGAGAGATAATGTACCTCTTTGGCGGGCTGCTCGGTTTTTTCGTAGGCCAAAAGCCTGCTCATAATCTCGCGTATAACCATTGCGGCGGCCTTGAACACCTGGTCGTTCGTTGCCTCCTCTCCGGTGACGCTGAAGTAGGCGCAAAGCTTATCCTCAAGCGCGCCGCGGATTTCGTCTCTTGATATCTGTCCTGTTGTCATATAAACATATCTTCCTATTTTGCTAGAATTGGGAGCCTCTGATTAAATCCGTTGCGTGGATTGGCGAGCAGATTTTTTGTCCGGCGAGTCAAA
>JAVVTL010000062.1:0-8989 GCA_036653715.1 Oscillospiraceae bacterium | reverse complement strand
CGTCTCTTGATATCTGTCCTGTTGTCATATAAACATATCTTCCTATTTTGCTAGACTTAGATTTTTATTTTTTTCGGGAGCACGAGCGGGAAATGCGGGCTGCCGGCGAGCGTGACGAAGGGGGATATCTCGACGTTTTTGTCGGAGATGATGTAGGAAAGCTCCGCCCCTTCACCCACCACGGTGTCCTGCATGACTATGCTGTTTCGGATGACCGCGCCTTTTTTGACTCTCGCGCCGCGAAACACGACGCAGTTTTCGACACGGCCCTCGATGAAGCAGCCGTCCGCCACGAGGCTGTTTTCGGAGATTGCGTCCTCGCCGTAGTAGGTGCTGACGTCCGAGCGACCCTTGGTGCGCACGGGTCTGTCCTCCGGAAAGAGGTCCGCGCGGCAGCCTGCATCGAGAGCGTCCATGCTCGCGCGATAATAACCCTCTACAGAGAATATATGCACGGCGTAGCCCGGGTGCACATAGACGGCTATTTTCCCGCCGGAGGCAAGCAGGCCGGTTATCGCGTCCCTGTGGAATTTGTATTTCATGCTGCCCGCGCCGCGCTCCATGATGCCCACAAGCATGTCTTTTGACATTATGTACATTTCGAGTGAAGCGTAACCGGGGCCGGGGCCGCTTTGACGGTAGAGCATTTCCTTCACGAAGCCGTTTTCATCGGCAACGTATCGCTGGTGCGGCTCACCCGGCACGGAATCCGTGCAGACGGCGGTTATATCCGCCCCCGTCTCGATGTGGCGGCGCAAAGCGGCGTCAATGTCGACGTTCCCCGCGAGGTTGCCTCTTGTAAGGACGACGTAGTTTTGTCTTATGTTCCTGATGTAGCTCTCGACGGCGCAGAGCGCCTCGATAACTCCGCCATATGAGCCGGTGGAATAGGTGGCCTGACCGAAGGGCGGCAGCAGGCGCAAGCCTCCGCGTCTGCGGCTCATGTCCCATTCCTTGCCGCTGCCGATATGGTCGAGCAGCGACTGATAGTCCTGACGCATGATGACGCCCACGTCCCTGACGCCGGCGTTTTGCATTGAGGAGAGCGAGAAGTCAATGAGCCTGTAGCGCCCGCAGAAGGGCATGGAGGCCGAGGTGCGCTTGCTGACAAGCTCCCGCAGTCCCGGCGAGGTATGGTAGGCCAAAATGATGCCGTGCAAATCGTTCATAGCAGTACCTCCTCGACGCTGTCGTATACCATGGCGCCTGCCGGCACAACGGCGCCCGGGCATATCTCAAGGTCCGGCCCGCAGGTGGCAAGCTCCCAGTCCTCGGAGCCGTCCGGCGCGCTGCCGACTCTCGCTCCCGCGCGGATTTTTGTGTGCTCGCCGACGATGGCGTATTCGACGACCGCGCCGTCCTCGACCGTGACGCCGGGGTGAAGGATGCTGTATAGGACGCGCGCGCCCTTGCCGACGGTGACGGAATGCGAGAGCACGGAGTTTTCGACATGGCCGTATATCTCGCAGCCCTCGGTGACGATGGAGTGGACAATCTCCGCCTCCGGGCCGGAATAGTGCGGCGGGCGCACGGGGCTTCTTGATCTTATGGGCCACGAGGCGTCGTAGAGGTTCACGAGGGTTGGCGAGAGCATGTCCATGTTCGCGTCCCAAAGGCTCGTGATGGTGCCGACGTCACGCCAGTAGCCGGAGAATTTGTAGGGCCAAAGCAGCTCGCCCGCGTTCAGCATGGCGGGGATAACGTCCTTTCCGAAGTCCTTGGAGGACTCGGGGTTGTTCTCGTCCGCAATGAGGTACTCGCGCAGCTTCTTCCAATTGAAGATGTATATGCCCATGGAGGCGAGGTCGGACTTCGGCTTTTTGGGTTTTTCCTCAAACTCGTTTATGTAGCCGTCCTCGCCGGTATTGAGGATGCCGAAGCGGTTTGCCTCCGCCATCGGAACCTGGAGCACGGCGATGGTGCAGGCGGCATTATGCGCCGTGTGCGCGCTTAACATCTGCGCGTAGTCCATTTTGTAGATGTGGTCGCCGGAGAGGATGAGGACATTTTCGGGGTCAAAGCTCTCGATGAACGAGATGTTTTGGTAGATTGCGTTTGCCGTGCCTGAGAACCACGAGCCTTTTTCACCCGCGCTCTGATAGGGCGGCAGGATAAATACCCCTCCGTCGGCCGAGTCGAGGTCGTAGGCCTGTCCGCTGCCTATGTAGCTGTTGAGCTGGAGCGGACGGTATTGGGTGAGCACACCGACGACGTCGATGCCTGAGTTCGCGCAGTTTGAGAGCGGGAAGTCGATAATGCGGTACTTGCCGCCAAACGGCACGCTGGGCTTTGCCACCTTGCCGGTGAGGGCATAGAGGCGCGAGCCCTGTCCTCCTGCCAGCAGCATGGCGATACACGATCTGTTCACGGATTTTCCCCCCTTGCGTGATAATGGTGCCGGGTCAGTTATATTTGTTCATGGCCCTGTCCGGGCCGTTCGCGATATAATATTCCACCGCCTCCGCCGCAAGCGCGGCGACACGCGTGATTTCCTCTGCGTCCCTGCCTCTGAAGCCGGAGAGAACCCAGTCCTTTGGGTCGTAGTCCGGGTGCGGCGGCTCGCCGACGCCGAGCCTGATTCTCGGAAATTTGTCTGTGCCGAGGTGCTCGATGATGCTCTTGAGGCCGTTGTGTCCCCCCGCCGAGCCGGATGGGCGAATGCGCAGCCTGCCCAAGGGCAGCGCCATCTCGTCCGAGACGATGATGACGCGCTCGGGCGGGATTTTGTAGAATTTCGCCGCCTGTCCGACGGCCTCGCCCGAGAGATTCATGAAGGTCTGCGGCTCCATGAGCAGCACGCGCGCGCCGCCGAGGTCGGCAAGGGCGGTCAGGGAGCGAAAACGAACTCTGTTTATCCTGACGCCCTTGGATTTTTCAAGTGCCTCGGCGGTCATGAAGCCCGCGTTGTGGCGCGTGTCCCTGTATTGCGGCCCGGGATTGCCCAAAAATGCCGCTATCCATTGCGCGCCTGAATTTTTCTGAAATAACATTATATAAGCTCCGCCGGATTTCGCCTGTGGCGAAATAGTTTATTCGAAAAGCGAGGAGATGGAAACTTCCTCGTAGATGCGCTCGATTGCCTCCGCAAAAAGCGGCGCCACGGAGAGATATTTAATCTTCTCGCAGGCGGGCTTGCCCGTCGGATAGGGCACGGTGTCGAGGAGCAGCAGTTCTTTGATGAGGCTCTTTTCGACGCGCTCCACGGCCTCGCCGGAGAGAACGCCGTGGCTGGCGCAGGCGTAGATGTTCTTTGCTCCGCCGACCTGCACGAGCGCCTCGGCCGCGTGGCAGAGGCTGCCGGCGGTGTCGACCATGTCGTCGAGCAGGATGACGTTCTTGCCGGACACGTCGCCGATGATGTTCATGACCTCGGAGGAGTTCGCCTTTTGGCGGCGCTTATCGACTATTGCGAGGTTCATGTCGAGCTTTTGGGCGAAGGCGCGGGCGCGGGCGACGCTGCCGACGTCCGGCGAGACGACCATGTAGTCGTCGTTGCTCTTGCCGAATTTGCCGAGGTAGTAGTTTGCAAGGAGCGGCGCTCCGAAAAGATTATCGACGGGAATGTCGAAAAAGCCCTGAATTTGGGCGGCATGCAGGTCCATGCTCAGCACGCGGTCGGCGCCCGCCTCGGTGATGAGGTTTGCGACGAGCTTTGCGGAGATGGGGTCGCGGCTCTTGGCCTTGCGATCCTGGCGCGCGTAGCCGAAATAGGGTACGACCGCCGTTATGCGTCCCGCGGAGGCGCGGCGCATGGCGTCCGTCATGACGAGCAGTTCCATGAGATTGTCGTTGACCGGCTTGCAGGTGGACTGGACAATAAAGACGTCCGCTCCGCGCACCGGCTCGCCGAGGTTCAGGGATACCTCGCCGTCCGCAAATGAGGAGACTGTGCATTCTCCGAGCCTCTTGCTCAGCCTGTCGCAAATGGCCATCGCCAGAGCCTTATTGGAATTACCCGCGAATACCTTTACCTCTTTGCCATGTGAAATCAAATCAAATCGTCCTCTCTCTTTTTGTTCTTAACGGTCACCCAATGGTGACTATTATTTATTATACCAAAGTACGCCGAAAAATCATAGCCGCTTCGGGATTTTTTTGCATATTTACATTATGTTGTAATTTGTATATAATCAATGCTGTAAAAGTGCCGCCGTTCTTTGACGGACTGACGTCGCTTTTTTGACAGTCCGGTTATAATACCCTGACTGATACATCTTTTAAGAGAGTGAAGGACAATATGCTGGAATTTGAAGAATATAAAGTCAAGCTGAACTCGGTCAAGCCGATTCTATCCGTGCTCAGCGCCGCGCTCAAGCTCGACGACGCCAAGCTTGAGATTGCCGACCTTGAAAAACAGAGCGAGGCGGCCGGCTTCTGGGCCGACATAGAGCAGAGCCAAAAGGTTCAAAAGCGCATAAAGCAGCTCAAGGCAAAGGGCGAGCGCTTCGCCAAGCTCGCCGTCAAGTGGGACGACCTCATGACCCTCTGCGAAATGGCGCTCGAGGAGAACGACGAATCCATGCTGCCCGAGCTTAAATCCGATTACGAGGCCTTCGAGACGAGCCTTCAGGAGATGCGTCTTGCGACCCTCCTCTCCGGCGAGTACGACGGCAACAACGCCATCCTCACCATGCACGCCGGCGCCGGCGGCACCGAGGCTCAGGACTGGACGTCCATGCTCTACCGCATGTACACCCGCTGGGCGGAGCGCCACGGCTACAGCTATACCCTTCTTGACTGGCTCGACGGCGAGGAAGCCGGCGTCAAATCCGCCACCATCAAAATCGAGGGCGAGAACGCCTACGGCTTTCTCCGCAGCGAGCACGGCGTACACCGCCTTGTCCGCATCTCCCCCTTCGATTCCTCCGGCCGCCGCCACACAAGCTTCGCCGCCATCGAGGTCATGCCCGAAATCACCGACACCGGCGACATTGAGCTGCGCGAGGACGAAATCAAGATGGACGTGTTCCGCTCCTCCGGCGCGGGCGGACAGAAGGTCAACAAGACCTCCTCTGCCGTGCGCCTCACCCACATCCCCTCCGGCATCGTTGTCTCGAGCCAGGTGGAGCGCAGCCACTTCCAAAACCTTGAAAACTGCAAATCCATGCTCCGCGCCCGTCTCGCCGAGATAAAAGAGCGCGAGCACCTCGAAAAAATTTCCGACATCAAGGGCGTTCAAATGCGCATCGAATGGGGCAGCCAAATACGCTCATATGTATTTATGCCCTACACCCTCGCCAAGGACACCCGCACCGGCTTTGAAAACGGCAACATCAACGCTGTCATGGACGGCGAGATTGACGGCTTCATAAACGCCTATCTCACCATGAAGGCAGGAGAGTAACACGAAAAGGCTTCTTTTCTCTGTATTATCAATATTTCTGCTCGTGGGCTTTGCGCTCATGGGCGGCAGCCTGCACTCTGCGGGAAAGCCGGCGGAGGCAAGCCCTCCGCCCCCCGTTCTTGAGCAGACTCCCGCGCCTCCGCCGACGGAGACCCCCGCCCCCACTCCGGAGCCGACGCCCGAGAGCTTCACGCTCTCCTTTATCGGCGACATAACGCCGGACTGCGTCCCCGCCTTCCGCAACAGCGCCAACGCCTACCAAAAGGTCGTCGGCACCGATTACCCCTATGTCTTTGCCAAAACCGTCGATTATTTCGCGCAGGACGACTTCACCATGGCAAACTTCGAGTGCGTCCTCTCCGACGCGGCGACGCAGCCCGTCTCCAAAAACTTTACCTTCCGCGCCCCCTCCGCCTATGCGGGCATTCTCAGCGCCGGCTCCGTGGAATTTGTCACCCTCGGCAACAACCACGTCCTTGACTTCGGCGAGGACGGCTACGCGGACACCAAATCGGCGCTCGACGGCGTCTCCGTCGCCTACGCCGGGCGGGATGAGCGCACCCTCTATACCACCGACAGCGGCCTCAAAATCGGCGTCTATGCCCTGAGCTTCGGCACCGTCGCACAGATAAAAACCGGCATTCAGGCACTGAGGGACGAGGGCGCCGAGTTCATCATCGCCGCGCTCCACTGGGGCGACGAAGGCTCCTACGACATTAACGAGGACCAGACCGAGCAGGGCCACGCCGCCATAGACGCCGGCGCGGACATCGTTTACGGCTCCCATCCGCACACGCTCCAGCCCATCGAGCAATACAAAAACCACTACATATTCTACAGCATGGGCAACTGGTCCTTCGGCGGGAACACCGACCCGCGCGACAAGGACAGCGTCATCGCCCGCCTGTCCGTCACGCGCGACATTGCCGGTGCCGTCTCCGTCACGGGGCTTGAGCTTATCCCCTGCGCCTCCTCCGGCGTCGTCAGGGGCAACAACTACCAGCCCACCCCCTACGCCGTGGACAGCGAGGAATACAAGCGCACCCTCTCGAAGCTCGACGGCAGCTTCACCGGCGCAAACCTCACCATCGGCTACAGCTACGGCGTCGGCGAATTGGCCCCCTGATTTTCGGATTATCCGCCGCACCTCGAAACGGCATTTGTAGGGACGCCATACATGGCGTCCGGGTTCATGATACATATGCCGTCCGGGGTTCGGGCACGATATATCGTGCCCCTACAAATTCAGGGTTGTGTGTAGGGACGCCATACATGGCGTCCGGGTTCGGGACACACATACCGTCCGGGTTCGGACACGATATGCAGAAAAAAGCCGTAGGATATGATAACATATCCTACGGCTAATTTTATTCCGGGATTAAAATTAGGCAAGCTCGATTTCGGCGCCGACGGCGGTGAGCTGCTTCTGCAGGGCCTCGGCCTCGTCCTTGGAGACGCCTTCCTTGATTTTGGCGGGGATTGCTTCGACAAGAGCCTTCGCCTCGGCAAGGCCCAGGCTGGTGATGGCGCGAACTTCCTTGATGACCTTGATTTTCTCGGCGCCGAAGCTCTTCATGATGACGTCGAATTCGGTCTTCTCTTCGGCAACGGCGACGGCGGCGGCGGCGACGGGCGCGGCAGCGGCGGCGGCGGAAACACCGAAGGTCTCCTCAAGGGCATGAACAAGCTCGGAAAGCTCGAGAACGGACAGAGCCTTGATCTCCTCGATCATGGCGGTAACTTTTTCAGAAGCCATTTTAAATTATCCTCCTAATATTAGATGTGACGGTCGCTTATTCGGCGACTTCGGGAGCCGCTTCCGCTGCTGCGGGGACTTCCTCTGCGGCGGGGACTTCTTCGACGGCGGGGCCGCCGATTTTCTCGACTATCTGGTTCAGGACTACTGCCAGACTTGTGATGGGGGCGATCATTGTGCCAAGGAGGACGGAATAGAGAGCTTCCTTAGAGGAGAGCTTGGACATTTCCGCGATCTGTGCATCTGTGAGAGCCTGTCCATCCATGAACGCCGCCTTGATATTGAAGCGCTCGCCCATTTTGTCGGAGAACTCGCTGAGAATACGGAAGGGGGCGATGGGGTCGCCTGCGCTGGTGGCCATGGAGGTCGTTCCGTTCAGAACATGGTCGAGTCCCTGGACACCGACCTTCTCGAGAGCGAACTTCGTCAGGGTGTTCTTGACGACGTTGTACTCCACTCCGTTCGCGCTTAGCTCACGGCGCAGCTTGGAATCCTGCGCGACGGTTATGCCCTTGTAGTCCACGAACAGACCGGCGGACGCCGCACCTATGCGCTGAGACAGAGTCTCGACAATCGCCTGCTTCTCGCTGAGAACTTTTGCATTCGGCATTTTCTTTGTTTCACCTCCGTGATAATATTGAGTACGCTCAAAAAAATATCCCCGGGCGCATAAGCACACGGAGACAGAAAGCTATCAAAAAACTGATGGCCGTCCTCGGCAGGTCTTCCGCTTTCGCAGCCTGCTGTCTTTGGAGCGCCATAGTAGAATATCAGCTTTATTGGTGGTTGTCAAGCGTCTTTTTTGTTTTTTCCGCCGTTTTCGGGCTGTCTGAAGGCGAAAAAGCGCTGACCGAGGTAGTTTAGACCCGTGAATATAACCATGCCGACAAGCATGGAGACATTGTCCCGCACAGAAACGGAGGCCCCCGTCAGCAGGGTATATACAAGCGGCTTTGCAAGCGAATAGGCGATAACGTAGCAGAGCGAGATGTTTGCCGCAAAGCGCAGCAGCTCGCGCCAGCCGCCGCCGACGGACTTGAAGGTGAAGTATTTATTTAAAAAGTAGCTGAGAACGCTGCCGCAGACGTAGTTCATCGCCGAGGAGAGCCAATAGGAACAGCCGGCAAGATTATACAGCCCGAACATTATCGCCGTGCCAAACAGAGTATTGGCAACGCCCACCAGACAAAATTTCAGAAATTGCCTGTCAAAGAACGCCGAAATGAGCTTTTTCAATGCGCTCCCCCTTTCTTCCCCGATTCACATGGGGAGTATAACACCTTTTTCGAAACTTAACAACAATCGCGCCAAAAAACTGTTGCATCGCGCGTGAAGGCGTGCTATATTATGAGTATCAGTACACAGTCCTATTAATAACTTATGGAGGTGCCCTCATGGCAGAAAAAAATATTAAGCTCACGGGCTTGGACAAAGCCACGATAGACGACGCCGCGCTGTCCGCCGACTTCCGCGCCGCAGAAAAAACCGGCCCCTTTTGGGTCGGGCAGACCGGCTTCTATTATCGTGACGGGCTGAGAAAGTTTTATGTTCCGATTTCACTTATCGACCGCGCCTTCACGCGTGTGCAGGCGATAAACACCCACTGCTGCTGCGGCACCATGGATGTGGAGCTGTATCGGCTTGTCCTCGTCGCCGGCGGCAGGGAGATTGTTGACGTCCGCACAGAGGACGAAAAGCTCGTGGACAGAGCGCAGGCGCTGCTCAAGGAGCGCAAGCCCGCCATCGAGCTTGGCTTCATCAAGTCATAAGCAAATGAAAAGGGGGCTGTCGCCCCCATTTTCAAACTTTTCCCCCGTGTTCAATCGGGTGGATACTGCTTTTTTGACAGGCTGCAAGGTCGGCGGAAAATCCGCCGACCTTTTTATTTG
>JAVVTL010000061.1:0-9016 GCA_036653715.1 Oscillospiraceae bacterium | reverse complement strand
CAAGGTCGTAATCGAATAAACCCAAAAGTCCGTCGCGAAAGCGACGGACTTTTTAGGGCAAATTTGCAATTATTGATACTGCTCGGGGGAGGAGTTGAAGAGGCCGTTGGAGATTACGATTTTGCATATCTGCGAGGTGCCCTCTGCTGTTGTGAGGAGCTGGGAGTCGCGCAGAAGACGCTCGGCGTCGTAGTCCTTGCTGTAGCCGCGCCCGCCGTGAATCAGCACGGATTGGCGGCAGACCTCCTGACACATCTCGGTGGAAAAAAGCTTCAGCGCGGCTATCTCCATGGTGGAGCGCCCGCCGCTGCCGGCGAGGTCGGCGGCGTGGTAGAGCATGTTGCGCGCGAGGCTGATGTTCGTGTACATCTCCGCGATGGGGAAGGAGACGCCCTGATAGGAGGCTATGGCGCGGCCAAAGTTTCCGCGCTCGCCGGAAAACTTGAGGGCAAGCTCCATGGCGTCCTGCGCGATTCCGATGGCGACGGCGGCGAGCGCCAGACGCCCGCAGTTGAGCGCGTTTTTGATGAGCTTGTAGCCGTCGTTTTCGTTGCCGATTATCGCGTCCGCGGGGATTGTGCAATTGTTGAAGCGGACGCAGCCTGTGGGGGAGTTATTGAGGCCGATTAGCTTTTCTCTCTCGCTCGCCTCGAGGCCGGGGCTGTTGGCATCGACATAAAAAAGGCTCACGTCGCGGTTTCGGCTGTTTACGGTGGTTCTCGCGCCGACTATATAGCCGTCCGCCACGCTGGCGTTGGTTATCCAGACCTTGGAGCCGCTGAGCGACCAGCCCTCATGCGTTCTTGTGGCGATGGTGTCGATGCCGAGGGCATCCGAGCCGCCGCTGTTTTCGCTGAGCGCGAAGGCAAGGAGCTTGTCGCAGGCTATGGAGGGCTTGAACCACTCGCGGCTCTGGCGCTCGCTTATTCCGTCCGCAAGCGCGTAGCAGCATTGGAACATATGGGCGCAGAATATAAGCCCGAGGGAGGCAAGCCCCCGCGAGATTTCCTCAATAAAAATAAGTCCCTCAAGCGCCCCGAGGCCATTTCCTCCGAACTCGGGCGAAAACGGCAGAGCGCAATAGCCCAGCTCTCCGACTCGCCTGACAAGGTCGCGCGGGTATTCCCCGGAGCGGTCAAGCTCCATAGCTCTCGGCTTTATCTCGCGGTCCACAAAGGTGCGGATTTCCTTTTTGAGCCGAATTTGTTCTTCTGTGAGTAAAAACACTGACGAATGCCTCCTATATTACCGGCCTGCGCCGTCCGATACGCCGGCGATAAGCGTGCATCTTGCGTAGCAAGCGGCGTCGTCGTACATTTCGAGCTGTATTGTGCAGCTGTTTGCGCCGCGTTTGAGAATTTCGCTGGATATCATAAGCTCCCCCGAGACGTTGATTCTGCCGAGGGAATAGAAGGTGCCGCTTTCAAAATCGCACTTCGCGCCGAAAAGCTCCTCGCAGTGTCGGCGGGCGGCGCTCAGCAGCCCGGGATAGAAAAGGTCGGGTGAGTCGGCGCTCTCGCCGACGGCGCCCGGAAGCTTTACCATATAAACATTCCTGCCGGTCTGCGGATTGCGGTCAATCGTTTCCATGGCGTCGGGGAAGCGGCCGCTGCTGTCACCGTTGGGAGTGTTGTAGAGGAAATAGCGCAGCATGTCGTTCGCGGTCATGATTCCGCACATCTTGCCCCCGTTCGTGATGAAGGCGACGCCGGCGCTCTCGGAGATCATGCGGTCGGCAAGCTCGCGCATGGAGACGCCCTCGTCGGCAACGCAGCAGTCCATGTCCGTGCGGCAGAGATTGGATATTTTTTGGGAGGGGGTGGCGGTGATGGCGCTGAAGGCGTCCATGGTGCCGCAAATGCTGAGGTCGTCGTTCACGACGGCGCAGACGGAGCTCATGGAGAAAACCGGGCGATAGAGCTTGTGCCAGTCCGCGACAACGTCGTTGCCGTAGAGGTAGAGGGGCATGCCCATCCATGTGCGCACAGGGTCCTTCACGTCCCGCTCGCCGGCGCCGTCAAGGATTTCGCGCGCCATGCGCAGGAGCGTGCCGCTGTCCCGCTCCGTGGAGAGAACACAGGAGCTGTGCTCAAACGCCAAGGCAAGCATGTCTGTGTCCGCCGACGCGCCGCCGGTGAGGACAATGCTTGCGCCGTATTCAGCCGCCGCCTGCAGTATTTCGGGTCTGTCCCCCACGAGACAGAGCGGCTTTCCCTCGGAGGTGCGCAGGCTTTCCGAAAACTGACGAAGACTGCCGTCTCCGAGGATTATGGAGCCGATGGGCTCGGAGGCAAAGTCTCCGCCCTCAAGAATTGTAAGCCCGAGCCTGCCTATGAGCGACGAGAGCGATACGGATTCAGCTGTTTTAAGGTGGGAGTTGATTCTGATTGTCCCAACCTTGGGCTTGGTCTGTACAAGCCTTTCGAGCTCTGCGCGCTTGATGGCCTTGTAGGCCGTGCCCTCGCTGACCTCCGCGTCCTTTGCCAGTCCTCTGACGGAAATGCGGGTTCCGGGGCTCAGAGCTTCTATATATTTAAGGATAGCATCCTGCTTTCCTGCCATTAAATCACCCCTGAATTTATATACTGAGATATGATTATACTACGCACACTCACCCCGCGCAAGGGCTAAAACCTGCCGAAAGCGCTGTTGTAACACAGAATAAAGGCGAAAGTTGCTGTTTTGGACATATTTGGCTGTTAAAGCAAGCTTCTGTTGTATAGCACCCCCTATTGCAATGTGTTAATATTGTGACTATTGGACAAAGATGAAAAAGCACTTGTTAATACGTTGACACAATGGGACAATGGTGGTACAGTGTGATTGTCAATTGAGATAATTCCGCGTCGATTCCGAGTATAGAAACCGTCTGTTCCACAACACAGGTAAAATAGTGTAACAGAAGTGATACAGAACCCGGCGTTCGGCGCGTTATTTAACTTTAATCCACAAAAATCAAAACATAGGAGGCCACACACAATGCTTATTCAGTTCACAGAGGAGCAGAAGATGCTCCGCGACATGGCACGCGAGTTTACTCAGAAGGAAATCGAGCCGCGTGACAAATGGATGGATGACAACGGCTTTGACTGGGAGCTTTGCAAGAAGATTCAGGCAGCCGGCTTCATGGGCGCCAATATCCCCGAGCAGTTCGGCGGCGGCGGCGGCGGCATCGTTGACACCACCATCATCGCTCAGGAGTTTGCAAAAGGAAGCGCCAGCATAGCCACCTTCTTGGGCGGACATTGGCTCGCCTCTAACCTTATCCTCGAGAACGGCACCGACGAGCAGCGTCAGCAGTATATGCCTTTGGCAGTCTCCGGCAAGATATTTGCCTTTGGTCTGACCGAAGCAAACGCAGGCTCCGATGCAGCCGGCATCAAGTCCCTCGCAGTTGAGAACGCAGACGGCTGGCTTCTCAATGGCAGCAAAGCATGGATAACCAACTCCGGCGTCGCCGACTACTACATAATCCTCGCCATGACCGACCCCGAGCAGGGCACGGCAGGCATATCCGCTTTCATCGTTTCCAAGGACGCCAAGGGCCTCGCAGTTGGCAAGTTTGAGGAAAAAATGGGCGTTCGCGGCTCCGCTACCTGCGAGCTCGCATTCGACAACATCCAGCTCCCCAAGGAAGCCCTTTTGGGCGTTCGCGGCAAGGGCTTCAAGATGGCCATGCAGACCCTCGACATCGGCCGCATAAGCGCCGCCGCAGTTTGCGCCGGAATATCCGAGCACGCTCTGCAGCTCGCAAAGGCCTATGCTAACGAGCGCAAGGCATTCGGCAAGTCCATCAAGGCTTTCCAGGGCGTCGCTTTCCGCTTCGCCGACATGTATGCAGAAGTCAGAGCCATGGAGCTTTTGGCTTATGATGCGGCTACCACCAAGGACGCCGGTCTGCGCTGCTCTCAGGACGCCGCAGCCGCAAAGCTGTTCGCCACCGAGCACGGCATCCAGATTTGCCTCCAGGCTCAGGCAGTCTTCGGCGGAAACGGAATGAGCAAGGAATACCCCATCGAGCGCCTTGTCCGCGACATCCGCGTGTGGTCCGTCATGGAAGGCAGCACGGAAATCCTCCGCATGATCGTCAGCGGCGGCGTGCTTGCAAGCAAGTAAATCCGGGAAGGAAACCTTATGAAAATCCTTGTATTTGTAAAGCAGGTCCCTGATACCGACGACGTCAGACTGGACCCGAAAACAGGAAACCTTATGCGCGACGGCGTTCAGAGCATCATAAACCCGTTCGACGCAAACGCCATCGAGACCGCCATACACCTCAAAGAGGAATACGGCGGGAGCGTAACGGCGATAAGCATGGGACCCCCGCAAGCGGACGACGTCCTGAAAAAGGCCCTTGCAATGGGCTGTGACGAATCCGTTTTACTGTCAGACCGGGCGCTGGGTGGCGCTGATACTCTCGCAACAGGTTACCCGTTGGCCAAGGCCGCTGAAAAGATCGGCGGATATGACCTGCTAATCTGTGGACGACATGCAGTTGACGCGGAGACCGCCCAGACCGGCCCCATAATCGCCGGATTTCTGGACATCCCCCAGGTCACACTGGTGGACTCTATCAAGATTGAAGACGGATACGCCGTTTGCGGCAGGCTTCTGAACGATAGGACAGAGACGGTCCGCGTCAGAATGCCCGCGCTCATAACAGTATGTTCGGAGATCAATACTCCGCGCTACCCGACGCCGATTAACATTATGAGGGCGCTGAAAAAGCCGAGATTCATTTGGAACGCACAGGATATAGCCTGTGACCCCGAAATGATAGGCGTTGCCGGCTCTCCCTCATCCAACAAAAAGATCTTTGCGCCGCCCAAGCACAATACGGCCACAAAGTTCTTCACCGGAAGCGCCGAAGATATCGCCAAGCAGATTGTTGATGTCTTTGCGGCCGAAAACCTGCTTTAAGGAGGCGAATATCTATGAGTAAAGAAGATTACAAGGGCATATGGGTGTTCGCGGAGCAGGAAAACGGAGTTCTCTCCCCGACCGTTTTCGAGCTTCTGGCAAAATCCGCAGACCTAAAGGCCAAGCTTGGCGGCAAGGACGAAGTAACCGCAGTTCTCATCGGTGACGCTGTCGCCGGACTCGCCGAGACGCTCTATGCATACGGCGCCGAGAACGTCGTGCTCGCGGAGCACAAAAACCTCGCGGACTACAGCGTTCGCCCCTATTCCAAGGCACTTGCCGAGCTTTCCGAGAAGCACAAGCCCTCCATTTTCCTGTTCCCCGCCTCGGCGATGGGCAGAGATTTGGCTCCCCGTGTGATGTGCAGACTGCTTACCGGACTCACGGCAGACGCCATTGACCTCGACGTGGACGAGGACGGTGTGTTCGTACAGACGACGCCGAACTTCGGCGGCAACATCCTGTCGCACATAGTCATCCTTGAAAAGCGTCCCCAAATGGTCACTGTTCACCCGAAGGTTTTTTCTCCCGTGGAGCCTGTCAAGGGCGCTGTAGGAAAGCTTATAACCGAGCAGCTTCAGGTCGAGGCGGACGACGCCTATCAGGTCTTGGAGCGCAAGCCCAAGGTGCTCGCCGGAAAACCCATAGCCGACAGCTCCGTGCTTATCTCCGGCGGACGCGGCGTAAAAACCGCCGAGGAGCTTGAGCTCTTCGAGAAGCTGGCGAACCTGCTGGGCGGACAGACCGCCTGCGCACGTCCTCTTGTCGACTGCGGCTGGATGCCCCACGAAAAGCAAATCGGGCAGTCCGGAACCACCGTCAAGCCGAAGTTCATTCTCAATGTCGCGGTATCCGGCTCCGTCCAATATCTCGCGGGAATGCAAAACTCGGTTTGCGTCATGAGCATCAACCACACCGCCGGCGCGCCCATCTACGACGTATCCCATTACGGCGCGGTGTCGGACTACAGAGAGCTTCTCCCGGCAATCATCGCAGAAGTCGAGCGCCGGAAAGCAATATAACCCGGGCGCAAAGCCCACATTAATCCGTAGTTAACCGCGACCCGCGCAAAGGGCGCGTCCCGGCGCGGGAACCGGTTAAAATTGGTAGACCCAAAATAATAAGGAGGTTCATCATGGAACTAACAAAACTGCTGTATTCCGTAGAAGACGGAGTGGGGATCATCACAATGAACTACCCCAAGAACCTGAACGCCATCGACATGGTTATGGCTGAAGAGCTTCTCTACGCATTTGACATGGCCGAAAAAGACCCGGCTGTCAAGGTCGTACTTTTCCGTGGCGGCGAGAAGGCTTTCTCTGCCGGCGGCGACATCGGCTACTTCTATGGCAAAATCCAAGAGGGTGGAGCCATCAACATGGATGACCTTATAGCTAAGGCCGGAACCATCTCCGACAAAATGCGCGGACTCAGCAAGCTCGTCGTCGGTGAAATCGTCGGAGCCGCTGCCGGCGCCGGCGCCAACCTCGCCCTCGCCTGCGACTTCATCGTCGCCGCTGACAACGTCAAGCTTATCCAGGCATTTGCAGGCATCGGCCTCGTCCCCGACACCGGCGGGACATTCTTCCTTGCCAAGCAGATCGGTCTTCAGAGAGCTGTCGAGCTTTGCGTCACCGGCCGTCCCATGAAGGTCGAAGAGGCCAACGAGCTCGGACTCATCTACAAGGTCGCCCCTGTTGCCGAAATCAAGGAAGCCTCCATGGCAGTCGCGAAGAAATTCGCAGCCGGCCCCCTGGTCGCCTACAAGAACATCAAGCGTCAGGCTTATGCCGCCGTGTTCGGCAACTATCAGAGCTATCTTGCCGACGGCGAGATTCCCACACAGCGCGAGTGCATCTCCTCTCAGGACTTCGTCGAGGGCGTCAAGGCTTTCGTCGAGAAGAGAAAACCCGTATTCAAGGGCGAATAATTACCCAATAGCTGTTCAAAAAGTTCAAAAAGTAATAACAAAACAACAATTATTTTAGAGGAGGATATTTTATGGAACATCATGGTGCTTCCCCCGGGCCCGCCGGCCTCGTTGCATTTGCAGTTGCATGCTACACATTCTTTGGCCTGTTTATAGGCTTTGTTCCCCCGGAGGGACTTCCCCTTCTGTCTGCTTGGCTGCTTGGCGGCTTCGTAGTTCAGATCATTGTCGCCGGCAAAGAGCTTGACCACGGTGAGCTGCTTGGCGGAAACGTCTTCTGCTTCTTCCAGGGTTTCTTCATGTTGACCGGCGCCATGAGCTGCTTCATGAAATGGCTCTGCCCGATACTCGGCGTCGCCTATGACGTCAGAGTCGAAGGCCTCGGCTGGGGCGCTTGCACACTGGCACTCGTCCTTTGGACCCCCGCATACTTCAAGAAGGCCAACGGCACCTTCAGCCTCGCGATAGTCTTCACGGACATCGCCCTCATCCTCATCTCCCTGAAGGACCTCGGATTCATCGCCGGCAAGCCTGTTGCAACTGTTATTGCCTTCTGCCTGCTCATCGCCGGCACCCTCGGCATCTATGTCGCAAGCGCAGTGCAGCTCAACACAGCCTTCGAGAAGACCGTTCTCCCCCTGCTTCCCCCCCTGATCAAAACAAAGGCAGCCAAGGCTTCCTAACCCCAATTAGGCTAATATGAAAGGTGGTAACTAAATTGCGATCAAAAGTAGTGACAAGAGATGAAGCTCTTACAAAGATCAATGATGGTCAGACCATACTGTTTGGTGACTGGCACGGCGAGCTTTCCGCCGAAGAAATCATCACCGGCGTGCTCGAAAAGGGCGTTAAAGACATAACCGCAGTCGCCGTTTCCGGCGGCATGGCAGACCAGGGCGTCGGCAGACTCATCAAAGAGCACCGCGTCAAGAGTCTTCTTACAACCCACATCGGCCTGAACCCCGTTGCCCGTGACCAAATGTTCGCAGGCGAGCTTGAGGTAGAGTTCATTCCCCAGGGCACCTTTGCCGAGCGCATTCGCTCCGGCGGAGCCGGCCTCGGCGGCGTCCTCACCCCCACGGGCGTAGGCACCGACGTTGCCAATGGCAAGCAGGTTCTCACCCTCAACGGCAGGGAATACGTCCTTGAGATGCCCATCCGCGGCGACGTCGCCCTCATCAAGGCATGGAAGGCCGACAGCATCGGCAACATCGCCTTCAGACTCACCGGCAGAGCTACCAACAGCTACATGGCATTCGCGGCTGACACGGTCATCGTCGAAGTCGAGGAGCTTGTTGAAGTCGGCGAGCTTGCCCCCGACGAAATTGACGTTCCGGCCCCTGTCATAGACATGGTCTATGTCAGAACCGGCGAAAAGAAGCCTTTCTGCCCGATGTGGCAGCGTGCAAAGGCAAAAGCAGAAGGAGGTAAAAAGTAATGGCAGCACTTACCGGACGCGCACTGATTGCATCACGTTGCGCAAAGTTCTTCAAGGACGGCGATTTTGTTAACCTTGGAATCGGCGTTCCCCTGATGTGTGTCAACTATTTGCCCGAAGGCGTTGAACTCTGGCTCGAGGCCGAGATTGGCATCGTCGGCTGCGGCGCTTCCCCGAAGTGGGAAGACGCGGATCCCGACCTGATTGACGCCGGTGGACAGCCCGCCTCCGTCATCAAGGGCGGCAGCATCATCGACCAGGCCACCTCGTTTGTTCTCATCCGCGGCGGACACATTGACGCCACCGTGCTTGGCACTCTGCAGGTAGACCAGGAAGGCAACATCGCCAACTGGACCGTCCCCGGCAAGGTTGTCCCGGGTATGGGCGGAGCCATGGACCTTTGCGCCGGCGTCAAGAAGATCGTCGTCGCCACCGACCATTGCGAGAAGAGCGGCGAGTCCAAGATTCTCAAGAAGTGCAATCTGCCCCTGACAGGCGCCAAGTGCGTCACCGATATTGTCACCGAGCGTTGCTACTTCGAGGTCACCCCCACCGGTTTGGTTCTTAAAGAACTCGCCGAGGGCTTCACCGTTGAGGACATCCGCGCTTGCACCGAAGCCGATTTCACCGTTGCCGAAACCGTTGGTGTAATGGAATAATCGCAAACCCCTGATACATTTAAAACCCGCAGAGTTTACTCTGCGGGTTTTTTTAACCCTGTCAAAAAC
>JAVVTL010000060.1:0-9307 GCA_036653715.1 Oscillospiraceae bacterium | reverse complement strand
GGGTAGGCTCAAAATTATTGCGCTTGCCCAATTCCCGATTTGCATATATAATTAATAATCAATCACGCAAAATATGCGTTTTTGTATCTATACCATTACTATTACAACGGAGGCGGTGAAATTTCTTGTCCGAGCTTAACTTGCGTGTATCCGCTCTGAGCGATGACCCGGAGGGGCGGGACGCGTTGATTCGGGAATACAAGCCCTTTATATTGAAGTGCGCGTCAGATTGCGCCAAGCGCTACATAAGCGACACGGACGACGAATGGTCCGTTGCCCTGCTCGCCTTTGACGAGGCGCTCCAAAAATACAGCTCCGACGAGGGAAATTTCCTCAGCTTCGCAAAGCTCGTCATCCGCAGAAGACTTTACGATTACTTTGACGCAAACCGCAAATTCCACAGCGAAATCTCCGTAGCCCCCTCGGTTTTCAGCGGCGAGGAGGAGGACGGAGAGGAGGTAAGCGAGGTTTTCGTCCAGGTGAAAAAAGGACTTGTGCGCGAGGTCGATACCTCCGCCGCCGATGAGATTGCGGCGGCGAACGAGGTGTTTTCGGACTACGGCTTCTCGTTCTATGACCTCGCCGCCTGCTCGCCAAAGGCGGGAAAAACCAAAACCGCCTGCGCCCGCTGTGCCGCATACATCCTAAAACGCCCCATACTGCTGGACGAAATGCGGCGCTCGCGGCAGCTTCCCATTAAAATAATTGCGGACGCCGTCGGCATACCCCGAAAAATCCTTGAGCGACACCGAAAGTATATCATAGCGGCAGTGGAGCTGCTCTCGGGAGAGTATCCCTGCCTTGCCGAATACCTTCGACCTATCAGAGAGGAGCTTGACAAATGAAAGCAATTATCGTTGAAATAAAAGGCAGCTTTGCCGCAGCTCTGTCTGATGACGGCGAGGTTTCGCGCCTCAAAAACGAAAACTATGTCCTCGGACAGGTCATTGAGCTTCAAAAGCTCGGCTCCACCCGCAAAAAGCCGCTCGCAAGGCTCGCCGCGCTTGCCGCCTGCCTCCTGCTCGTCTGCGGCATCGGCGGCGGAGCCTATGCCTATAAAACCCCCGTCGGCTACGTCAGT
The DNA here is from genome assembly GCA_036653715.1 of Oscillospiraceae bacterium. Lineage (GTDB taxonomy): Bacteria > Bacillota > Clostridia > Oscillospirales > Oscillospiraceae > Scatomorpha. The sequence goes on along the minus strand of JAVVTL010000060.1, from coordinate 8,226 downwards.
CTTGACGTGAACCCCTCCGTCGAATACACTCTCAACATGTTTGACCGCGTCCTCGCGGCAGAGGCCGTGAACGAGGACGGCGAAAAGCTGCTTAGGGAAATCGACCTCAAAGCACTGAACAACAAAACCATCGACGACGCCATCACACTGACGCTCGCCGAGATTGCCCGAGAGGGCTATTTCAGCGACGGCGGCGGCATAGTCATCTCCGCCTCCGGCAAAAAAACCGAAAACTCCGAAAAGCTCGCCGCCCACCTCAAGGCGCTTGTGAGCGCCCGCTGCTCCGAAAACAACGACACCGTCTCCGTCGAAGCCCTGTCCGTGAGCCGCGAACAGCTCTCGGAGGCAAAGGCGCTGGGCGTGACCCCCGGCAAGCTCCTGCTCGTCCAAAAGCTCATTGCGCAGCACCCGGACGACGGGGACTTTACCGCCGAGGAATGGCTCAAAAAGCCCGTCGGAGAGATTATGGCGGAGTGCGCGGACGCGCAGGCCGACGCCGACGACGCCGCAAAGGACGCCGAGGCAGAGAAAAAGGACGCCGAGGAGGACGCAAGGGAAGCCGCCGAGGAGGCCGAAAAGACCGCCGCCGAGACAGCCGCGAAGCCCGCCGCCACCTCCAAGCCGCATGCCACCGAAAAGCCCGAGCCGTCTCCCTCCCCGGAGCCGCCGGAGCCGTCACCTTCGCCCGAGCCGCCCGAGCCTTCGCCCTCACCGGAACCGCCGGAACCTTCGTCGTCGCCGGAACCGCCGGAACCTTCGTCGTCGCCGGAACCGCCGGAACCGTCTCCCTCGCCGGAACCGCCCGAGCCTTCGCCCGAATCTGAGCCGCCGGAGCCCTCTCCCTCGCCCGAATCGACGACCGAAACAGAGGCTTCCGCGCCTGCCGAGGAATGACAAAAATATTTAAAATTTCTCTTGATTTTTTGCAGAAAAGATATATTATTATGTGGTAATAACGATACTTGTTACTAATAATAATATTGGAGGCTGCATTATGGATTTAAGCAAGCTCACAAATGAAGTCGGCGCACCGATTGCCGACAACGAAAATGCGATTACCGCAGGCCCACGCGGCCCCGTCGTCATGCAGGATGTATGGCTGATGGAAAAAATGGCACATTTCAACCGCGAAGTCATTCCCGAGCGCCGTATGCATGCCAAGGGCTGGGGCGCATATGGCAAGCTCACCGTGACCCACGACATTTCTCAATATACCAAGGCCAAGGTCCTGCAAAAGGGCGCGGAGACCCCGCTGTTCCTGCGCTTTTCCACCGTCGCCGGCGAGCGCGGCGCGGCCGACTGCGAGCGCGATATCCGCGGCGTCGCCGTCAAGTTCTACACCGAGGAGGGCAACTGGGACATGGTTGGCAACAACACCCCCACCTTCTTCATCCGCGACGTACATAATTTCTCCGACCTCAACCGCGCCGTCAAGCGCGACCCCCGCACAGGCCGCCGCTCCGCCCAAAACAACTGGGATTTTTGGACGCTGCTGCCCGAGTGCTTCCACCAAATCACCGTCGTCATGAGCGACCGCGGCATCCCCGCCACCTTCCGCAACATGCACTTCTTCGGTGAGCACACCTATTCCTTCTACAACGCCGCAAATGAGCGCGTTTGGTGCAAATTCCACTTCAAAACCCAGCAGGGCATCAAAAACCTCTCCAACGAGGAAGCCATGAAGATAAACGGCATGGACCGCGAATACCACGGCAAGGACCTCTATGAGTCCATTGAGCGCGGCGACTTCCCCAAGTGGACCATGTACGTTCAGATTATGACCGAGGAGCAGGCGAAAAAGCATTACGAAAACCCCTTTGACATCACCAAAATTTGGCGTCACAAGGAATTCCCCCTCATCGAGGTCGGCGTGCTGGAGCTGAACCGCAACCCCGAGAACTACTTTGCCGAGGTCGAGCAGTCCGCCTTTACCCCCGCCCACGTCGTCCCCGGCATCGGCTTCTCCCCCGATAAATTCCTGCAGGGCAGACTCTTTGCCTATGGCGACGCACAGCGCTACCGCCTGGGCGTGAACCACAACTACATCCCCGTCAACCGCGCCAAGGTCGAGGTCAACGAGTACCACCGCGACGGCGCCATGCGCGTGGACGGCAACTACGGCGGCGCCCCCGCCTATACCCCCAACTCCGCCGGCGTTTGGGCCGCGCAGCCGGACGTGGCAGAGCCGCCCATGGAGCTCGACGGTGCCATGTGGCGCTATGACCCCAAGGACGACCCCACGGACGACAATTTCCGCGCGGGCGGCGACCTGTGGCGCGTGATGACCGAGGACAAAAAGCAAATCCTCATCGACAACACCGCCGGCGATATCGCAGGCGTCACCGAGAATATCAAGTACCGCCACGCGGTCCACTGCTACCTTGCCGACCCCGAATACGGCGAGCGCTTCACCAAGGCCGCCGGCCTCTGCCTCGATAAGGTCAAGGAGCTTTCCAAGCTCGACAACAACGCCCTCAATCTGGCAACCCTGAATTAACACATAAAGCTGCCGCCCCGGACAAAAATCCGGGGCGGCAATTTCATTTCGGTATACCCTCAGCGCTTTGTCCCGCGCTCGGAGCAGCCCGAGCAGGAGGAACAGCCCGAGCAGCCGACGCATTTGCCTTTTTTCCGCGCGCGCAGGAGGAAGGTCATAGCGGCGGCGGCACAGAGGGCGACGGCGGCAAGGATAAGGCAATCAAGAATTCCCATGGCTCACCTCACAAAAACAGTCCGCCGATTTGATATACGGCGAAGGCGCAGACCCATGCCACGGCGCATTGACCAATAACGACGGTCAGCGTGCGAAGCGCCGAGCCAAGCTCCCGCCTGATGGCGGCGATGGCGGCGACACAGGGCGTGTACAGCAGGGTGAAAATCAAAAAGCTCGCCGCGCTCAGTGGCGTGAACAGCCCCGCGAGCGACGCGCCGAGCGTCTCGAGGGTGTTGCCCGTCAGGATGCTCATGGTGCTCACCACGGCCTCCTTTGCCGTCAGTCCCGCTATGAGCGAGGTGGTGACGCGCCAGTCGCCCATGCCGAGCGGCGCGAATATCGGGGCGAGAAATCTGCCCGCGTCCGCCAGCAGACTCGCCGCGCTGTCCGCCACGAAGTTCAGGCGGGTGTCAAATGCGCCGAGGAACCATATAACAACGGAGGCAATAAAAATTATGCTGAACGCCCGCTGTAAAAAATCCTTTGCCTTGTCCCACATGAGCAGCGTCACGCTTTTAAGCGACGGCAGGCGATAGTTCGGCAGCTCCATCACAAAGGGGACCGGCTTGCCGCGAAACGCCGTGCTCTTGAGCAGCAGAGCCGCTATGACGGCGACGAGTATTCCCGATATGTACAGCCCCGCCATGACGAGGGCGCTGTGCCTTGGGAAAAACGCGGCGCAAAATACCGCGTAAATCGGTATCTTCGCCGAGCAGCTCATAAACGGCGTCAGCAGTATGGTCATTCGCCTGTCCCTGTCCGAGGCGAGCGTCCGCGTCGCCATGATGGCGGGGACGGAGCAGCCGAAGCCTATTATCATCGGCACAAAGCTCCTGCCCGAAAGCCCGAGCTTTCGCAGCGGCTTATCCATCACAAAGGCGACGCGCGCCATATAGCCCGTGTCCTCAAGGATGGAGAGGAAGAAGAAAAGCACCACTATGAGCGGCAGAAAGGACAGAACACTGCCCACGCCCGCGAAGATTCCGTCTATGACAAGGCTGTGGACGACGGGGTTTATGCCATAGCCCGTGAGCGCCGAATCGACAAGCGCACCGACGCCCCCAATCCCCAGCGAGAGCAGGTCGGAAAGAAAGCTGCCAATGACCCCGAAGGTCAGCCAAAAAATCAGCAGCATAATCCCAAAAAACATCGGCAGTGCAAGATATTTATTCGTGAGCACGCTGTCAATTTTTACGCTGCGCCTGTGCTCGCGGCTCTCGCGGCACTTGACCACGGAGGCGGCGCAGACCTTTTCGATGAAGGCGTAGCGCATATCCGCAAGAGCGGCGTTCGCGTCCATGCCGCACTCGCTCTCAAGCTCGGATATGCTGTGACCTATGGCCTCGAGCTCGTTTTGGTCGAGCGCCAGCCGCTCCGCAAAAAACGCGTCGCCCTCAATGAGCTTTGTCGCCGCAAAGCGCGCGGAAATGCCCGCCCTTTCGGCGTGGTCCTCAATGAAATGCGAGACGGCGTGTATGCAGCGGTGAACGGGGCCGGGGTCGCAAAAATCCGTGACGGAGGGGAGCTGCTTTTTCTTCGCCGCGGCAATTATCTTATCCGTCAGCTCCGATATGCCCTCGTTTTTCGAGGCGCTTATCGGCACCACGGGTATCCCCAGCGCCTCCGAAAGCCGCGCCGTGTCGATGGAGCCGCAGTTTCCGCGCACCTCGTCCATCATGTTCAGCGCCAGCACCATCGGCACCCGCAGCTCCAAAAGCTGAAGCGTCAGATACAGGTTCCGCTCAATGTTTGTGGCGTCGGCTATGTTGATTATTCCGTCCGGCTTCCCGTCCAAAATGAAGTCCCGCGTGACTATCTCCTCCGCCGAATAGGGGCGTATGGAATATATGCCCGGCAAATCGACGACAGTGACGCCCTTTGCGCTTTTCAGCTCGCCCGACTTCTGCTCCACCGTCACGCCCGGAAAATTTCCGACGTGCTGGTTCGCGCCCGTCAGGGCATTGAACAGCGTCGTCTTTCCGCTGTTTTGGTTTCCCGCAAGCGCAAGCATCACAGGCGTCCACCGCCCTCCGCCGCGGAGCCTTCCTCCGTTATTTCTATCTGCCTCGCGTCGTCCGCGCGCAGCGTCAGCTCATAGCCGCGCAGGCGTATCTCCAAGGGGTCGCCCATCGGCGCCGCCTTTTGCATGGTGACTCTCGTCTTTGGGATAATCCCCATGTCCAGCAGTCTCAGCCGCAGCGCGCCCTCGCCGCCCACCGCGGTTATGACGGCGCTCCCGCCTATTTTCAGTTTGTCCAAGGTCATCGCATTGCCTCCTTTCACGGTTAGTCTCAACTAACCCAAGGTCAGGTTAGCATAGCCTAACTTTTTTGTCAAGGGGCAGACGCGGATTTTTTTGCGGCACTTGATAAGGCGCGGCTTCTGTGTTACATTACAGAATAAGGGGGCGGTTAAATGGAAATCAAGGAAGCCGGAGAAAACTACCTTGAAACAATATATATCATCGGAAAGCGGCAGGGCTACTGCCGCGCCATTGACGTCTGCAACGAGCTGGGCTATGCCAAGCCCACCGTCAGCGTGACCGTCCACGACTTCCGCGACAACGGCTACCTCCGCATAGACCCAAACGGCCACATAACGCTCACGGAGAGCGGGCTGTGCATAGCCGAGCGCATGTATGAGCGCCACGAGCTTATTGCGCATGCGCTGATGGCGCTCGGCGTTCCGGAGGAGACGGCATTTCGCGATTCCTGCAAGATAGAGCACGACATCTCCGAGGTAAGCTTCGAGAAAATCAAGGCGCACTACAGGGCGCATCTCGAAAAATGAACACGCAGCCGATTTTTTTCGCATAACAAAATAAAAAAGGGGTGTTTTTTACGGAAACTTACAAATTTGAAAACCCGTCGCTCCCATACGGCTACAGCTCGCTCGAGCCTTTTATCGACGAACTGACCATGCAAATCCACCACGACAGGCATTTGCAGACCTATACCGACAATCTCAACGCCGCGCTTGCCGCGCAGCCCGAGCTTCAGACGATGGGGCTTGAGGAGCTGCTGCTCGAGGCCGGCAAGTTGCCCGCCTCACTCGGAACGCCCATCGCGCGAAACGCCGGCGGGGTCTATAATCACCGCTTTTTCTTTGAGGGCATGAGTCCCACTCCGCAAAAAGCGCCGACAGGCGCACTGGCGGCGGCGCTTGACCGCGACCTCGGCGGGCTTGACGGCTTCCTGCGCGACTTCCGCGCGGCGGCGCTCGGCGTCTTCGGCTCCGGCTATGCCTGGCTCGTCTCCGACCCCAAGGGCGCCCTTCGGATAATCGGCACCGCAAATCAGGACACTCCCCTTACCCTCGGCCTGCGCCCCCTCCTCTGCCTCGACGTCTGGGAGCACGCCTATTACCTCAAGCACTACAACAAGCGCGCCGACTACATCACCGACTGGCTCTCCCTCGCCAACTGGCACCTCGCCGACACCCTCTATTCCGCCGTCAAATAATTCACAACTAATTTCACAATCCCACGCGCGTGTGTGGTATACTATTAAGATAACTTACTCATAACAGGAGGCTCACCATATGCACTGCACCAAGAAAATAACCGACGACCTTATTTGGGTCGGAGCCGACGACCGCAGGCTCGCCGTGTTTGAGGGCGTATACGGCGTCCGCGACGGCGTCTCCTATAACTCCTACCTCATGCTCGACGAAAAAACCATCCTTTTCGACACCGTGGACAGAGCCGTCAGCCGCACCTTCTTCGAAAACCTTGCCTTCGGGCTGGACGGGCGCGCACTCGACTATCTGCTCATCTCCCACATGGAACCGGACCACGCCGCCACCATCGAGGATTTGGCGCTCCGCCACCCCGAAATGAAAATAATCTGCAACGAGAAAATCAAAGCCATGCTCGCCCGCTTCTTCTCCCTCGACCTCGCCGACAGGCTCGTCATCGTGAAGGAGGGGGACACCTTCTCCACCGGGCGGCACAACTTCACCTTCGTCATGGCACCCATGGTGCACTGGCCGGAGGTCATGATGACCTATGACCTCACCGACAAAATCCTTTTCTCCGCAGACGCTTTTGGCTCCTTCGGCGCGCTGAACGGCCGCATCTTTGCGGACGAGGTCGATTTTATGCACGACTACCTCGACGAGGCACGCAGATATTACACCAACATCGTCGGCAAATACGGCGCGCAGGTCCAAGCCGTCCTCAAAAAAGCCGCCGGGCTGGAGCTTGCCTATGTCTGCCCTCTCCACAGCTTTGTCTGGCGCAGCCACTTCGGCGATTTCCTTGAGAAATACGTCCAGTGGAGCGGCTATGAGCCGGAGGAAAAAGGCGTCCTCATCGCCTACGCCTCCGTCTACGGACACACCGAAAACGCCGCAAACATCCTCGCCGCAAAGCTCTCCGACCTCGGCGTTAAGGTCAAAATGTACGACACCTCCGTCATTCCCGCCTCCTACATACTCTCCGACGCCTTCAAATACAGCCACCTCGTCTTTGCCGCCACCACCTATAACGCAGGCGTGTTCGTCACGATGGAAAACCTCCTCCGCGACATCGCCAACCACCAGCTCCGCAACCGCAAGGTCGCCTTCATCGAGAACGGCAGCTGGGCACCCGTCAGCGGCAAGCTCATGCGTGAGCTTATCGAGCCTCTCAAGGGCATGGAGGTCATCGGCTCCACCCTCACCGTGGACTCCTCCCTCTCCGAGACGCGGCTTGAGGAGCTTTGCGCTCTCGCCAAAGCCATCGCGGACGACATCCATCCCGCCGCTGCCGTCGCAGCCGTCGCCGCGCCCTTGGCAGAGGTTGACCCGCTCGCCTTCAACAACTTCAACTACGGCGTCTATGTCCTCACGACGAGGGTTGACGGAAAAGACTACGGCTGCATCATCAATACCGCCGGACAAATAACCGCCTCCGACCCCAAGAAAATCACCATCTCCGTCATAAAACAGAACCACACCTGCGACATGGTCATGCGGGCGGGCATCTTCAACATCTCCATCCTGACGGAGGAGACGCCCTTTGAGACCTTTAAGCATTTCGGCTTCCAGTCCGGCAGAGATGTCGATAAATTTGCCGGCTGGCCGGACGCTCCCCGCACCGAAAACGGCCTGCGCTACATCACGGGCTGCACAAATGCCGTGCTCTCCGCCCGAGTCATCGACACGCGCGACTGCGGCACGCAGATGCTCTACATCGCCGAGGTGGTCGAGGCAAAGGTGCTCTCCAACGTCCCCTCCTGCGCCTACTCCTACTACCACGCCCACATAAAGCCGAAAAAACAGCCCGCCGCCGCTGCCGTCGAGGGCTGGGTCTGCAAGGTCTGCGGCTACTTCTACGAGGGCGCCGTCCTCCCTGCCGACTTTGACTGCCCCATCTGCCACCACGGCCCCGACGATTTCGAGCACGTCATCCCGCCCGTGGTCGAGCTGAAAAAGGGCTTCATATGCAAAATTTGCGGTCACTTCGAAGTGGCCGACTCCCTCCCCGCCGACTACGTCTGCCCCATCTGCCACCACGGCCCCGACGACATGGA
>JAVVTL010000059.1:0-9450 GCA_036653715.1 Oscillospiraceae bacterium | reverse complement strand
GACGACGGAGATTTCGGAGTCGGGGAAGGTGTCGCCGAGCTTTGAGGCGAGAGCCTTGGCGTCTTCCTCATCGACCTCCTCGCCGTAGTAGATGGAGATTATCGAGGGGCAAAATTCGTCGAACGCCCAGGAAAGCTCCTCCAAAAGCGTCTTGATGTTGGTGTAGCTGCCGATTAGCTTGCCGTCCAGCAGGGAGAGAAACTCGCCGGAGTGGATGGACTGCCCGTCAAAATCGGAGTCGCGCGCGGCGTAGGTGACGAGGGCGGTATGGATGGACTCGATGGCCTCGCCCATGGCGTCGCGAAGCTCGTCCACAGTGGCGGAATCGTCCATCGAGAGGAGGGCGGTGACGCCCTGCGGCACGGATTTTGTGGGGACGACCACGACCTTTTTCTCCGCAAGCGGGATGCACTGCTCTGCCGCCATGATGATGTTTTTGTTGTTGGGGAAGACAAAAACAGTCTCGGCGGGGGTGCTGTTTATTTCGTTAAGTATGTCCTCGGTGGAGGGGTTCATGGTTTGTCCGCCGGTGACTATGCGGTCCGCACCAATCTCGCGCAGGAGGGTCGCCATGCCGTCGCCCGCACAGACGGCGACGGTGCCGTATTTTTTTTCGGCAGGCGCGGGGGCGGAGGGCGCGGCGGCGTCGCGCACAAGCTCGTCGTGCTGGCTGCGCATGTTTTCGATTTTGGCGGTCTCGAGGGTGCCGTATTTCATCGCCTCTGCGAGCGCGGCGCCGGGGATATTTGTGTGGACGTGAACCTTGAAGCAGGTGTCGTCCTCGCCTATGACAAGGCTGTCGCCGATGCCGTTGAGGTAGGCGCGGAAATCCTCCAGCGATTTGTCGTCGCTGCGATTCACGATGAAAACGGTGTCGTAGGCAAATTCAATCTCGCCGGTGTCGAAGTTTGAAAAATCTGCCTGCTCGAGCGGCTGAGTGGCGGGAGCGCTCGTCTCGGCGACGAAGTGCTTGCCCTGAAGGACGGAGAGCGCGGACTCGAGTATGAGCAGATAGCCCTTGCCGCCGGCGTCGACAACTCCGGCGCGGGCGAGGACGGGATTGAGGTTAATGGTGTCCGCCAGCGCCTCGCGCGCGGACTCGACGGCGCAGGACATCATGAGCTCGAGGTCGGAGCCGTTCTCGGCAAACTCGATTGCCGAGGAGGTCGCCACTCGGGAGACGGTGAGGATGGTGCCCTCGGCAGGCTTCATGACCGCCTTGTAGGCGGCGTCAACGCCGTCGGAAAGGGCGGCGGCAAAGAGCCTTGCGTCTGCCGTGTCGTGGCCCTTGAGCTTTTTTGCCATGCCCCGGAAAAGCAGGGAGAGGATAACGCCGGAGTTGCCGCGAGCGCCGCGCAGAAGCGCGGAGGCGGCAATGTCTGCGGCCCCCGTCAGGGTGGCGGGATTTTTTTTGGTCAGCTCAAGCGCGGCGGCGGACATGGTGAGGCTCATGTTGGTGCCCGTGTCCCCGTCGGGGACGGGAAAGACGTTCAGTTCGTTTATTATTTGCTTATTTTGTTCAAGTGCCGCATTTGCACAGAGAACGATGTCCCTGAAAGCGGCGGCGTCAAGATACTCTCTCAAGAGGGATTACCTCCGGAATTCTAAAGATATGTCTTTGCTTCAGTCGATGAGCATTGTGTCCACAAAGACGTCAACGCGTTTTACGGGGACGCCCGTGGCGGCGGCGACTTTGTAGCTTACCTCGCCCATGATGCTGCGGCAGAGGGTGGAGATGTTGACTCCGTGGTCAACGGCGATGTGCAGCTCAAGGCAGACGCTGCCGTCGTCCTCGAGCGAGGCTGTGACGCCCTTGGACATGGATTCGCGGCGCAGGGCGAAAACGCCCCCGTCCTTGGCTCTGCCCGCCATGCCTTTGACGCCGAAGCAGCTTGTGGCGGCATCCCCCGCGAGGTTCGCAAAAACCTCCTCGGTGATGCTTATGGTTCCGTTTGTGCCTTCAATTCTTACCATGGAAATTTCTCCTTTCGACGGAGTGGCGTTTTGATATTATAATACACATATTTTAAAAGGGCAAGACCAAAAAGATACGCAGCAGGGGTGGAAAAGCACGATTTTCCAAATGTAACCTAAAAAATGCATCGCTCTTGATGAATTTTTGACACTGAAGCGCCCAAAATTAGCTTTTTTCTGTAAAAAGACGTTTACAGAACGGTTGCGAAGTGGTAAAATTATTTCGTTTATTATGGTATAGACATTTTTTATGCCACGCAAATATCAGAGGCAAATATCAGAGAAATTTGGAGATGAAATTATGGCGAGAAAACTCAAGACCATGGACGGCAACACAGCCGCCGCCCATGTTGCCTATGCTTTCACGGAGGTTGCGGCGATTTACCCCATAACGCCGTCCAGCCCCATGGCCGACCTCGTGGACCAGTGGTCCGCAGCAGGACAGAAAAATATCTTCGATTCCACGGTTAAGGTCCAAGAGATGCAGGCGGAGTCCGGCGCTGCCGGTGCCGTGCACGGCGCCCTGAACTCCGGCGCACTCACGACAACCTTCACGGCCTCCCAGGGACTCCTGCTCATGATTCCCAACATGTACAAAATCGCCGGCGAGCTTCTGCCCGCCGTGTTTGACGTGTCTGCGCGCACAGTCGCCACCCACACGCTGAATATTTTCGGCGACCACTCGGACGTCATGGCCTGCCGCCAAACCGGCTTTGCCATGCTCTGCGAGACAAACCCGCAGGAGGTCATGGACCTCTCCCCCGTGGCCCATCTCTCCGCCATAAAGGGCCGCGTCCCCTTCATCAACTTCTTTGACGGCTTCCGTACCTCCCACGAAATCCAAAAGATTCAGGTTTGGGACTACAAAGACCTGAAGCCCATGTGCGACATGAAGGCTGTCGAGGCCTTCCGTGCCCGCGCCCTCACCCCCGAGCACCCGCAGATGCGCGGCAGCCACGAAAACGGCGATATTTTCTTCCAAAACCGCGAGGCCTCAAACAGCTACTACGAGGCGCTCCCCGCCATAGTCGAGAGCTACATGAAGAAAATCAACAATAAGCTCGGCACCGACTATCAGCTCTTCAACTACTACGGTGCTCCGGACGCCGAGCGCGTCATCATAGCCATGGGCTCCATCTGCGACGTGACCGAGGAAGTCATCGACTACCTCAACGCCCGCGGCGCGAAGGTCGGACTCATCAAGGTTCGCCTCTACCGCCCGTGGCGCGCGGACAAGCTGTTAGCGGCAATCCCCGAAACCTGCAAAAGCATCGCCGTGCTCGACCGCACCAAGGAGCCGGGCGCTCTCGGCGAGCCTCTCTATATGGACGTCGTCACCTCCCTCGCAAACGCGGGGCGCAACGACCTCCGCGTCATCGGCGGCCGCTACGGCCTCGGCTCCAAGGACACGCCGCCCGCCACCGTCTTTGCCGTCTACAAAGAGCTTGCCAAGGCAAACCCGAAGTCCCGCTTCACCCTCGGCATAGTGGACGACGTGACAAAGCTCTCCCTGCGTGAGACGGCCTCCCCCGACACCGCGCCCAAGGGCACGGTATCCTGCATGTTTTGGGGTCTCGGCGGGGACGGAACCGTCGGCGCCAACAAAAACTCCATCAAAATCATCGGCGACCACACCGACAAATACGTTCAGGCGTACTTCCAGTACGACTCCAAAAAGACCGGCGGCGTCACCATCTCCCACCTGCGCTTCGGCGACAAGCCCATCAAGAGCCCCTACTATATCAATCAGGCAAACTTCGTCGCCTGCCATAACCCCTCCTATATCATGAAGGGCTACAAAATGGCGCAGAAGCTCAAAAAGGGCGGCGTCTTCCTCGTGAACAGCCAGTGGAGCTTTGAGGAGCTTGAACAGCGCATGGACGCTTCCACAAAGCGCTTCATCGCCAAGAACAACATCAGGCTCGTCATGATAAACGCCATCGACCTCGCCCAAAGCATCGGCATGGGCAAGCGCACCAACACCATCCTCCAATCCGCGTTCTTCTCCCTCGCGAAGGTCATTCCCGAGGCAGCCGCACTCAAATATATGAAGGACGCCGCCACCCACTCCTACCTCAAAAAAGGTCAGGACGTGGTCGATACAAACCATAAGGCAATAGACCTCGGCGCCTCCGCCTATACCCTCGTCGCCGTCCCCGAATATTGGGCGACAGCCAAGGACGAGGACGACGGCAAGGCCCTCGCCGGCCGCTCCGCCACCGTCAAAATGGTCAAAAACATCCTCGAGCCGGTTGCCCGCATGGACGGCGACAGCCTGCCCGTCTCCGCCTTCCTGCCCCACGCGGACGGCACCTTTGAGCTTGGTGCCGCCGCCTACGAGAAGCGCGGCGTCGCGGTCACCGTGCCCGAGTGGAACGAGACGACCTGCGTCCAGTGCAACCAGTGCGCCTATGTCTGCCCCCACGCCACCATCCGCCCCTTCGCCCTCACGGCGGAAGAGCTTGCCGCCGCCCCGCAGGACACCAAGTCCGCGCCTGTCAAGGTCGGCAAGGGCAAGGGCGTCTACTCCTATTCGCTCGCAGTCTCCCCGCTCGACTGCATGGGCTGCGGCGTCTGCATCTCTGCCTGCCCCACCAAGTCCCTCACCCTGAAGCCGCTCGAGAGCCAAGAGGCTCAGCAGAAGGTCTTCGGCTACATGGTCGATAAAGTCGCCCCGAAGTCCGAGCTTCAGGATCTCACCGTCAAGGGCAGCCAGTACAGACAGCCCCTGCTCGAGTTCTCCGGCTCCTGCGCCGGCTGCGCGGAGACGGCGTATGCCCGCCTCGTGACCCAGCTTTACGGCGACCACATGATTATCTCCAACGCCACCGGCTGCTCGTCCATTTGGGGCGGCCCCGCCGCCACCAGCCCCTATACCGTCAACAAATCGGGCAAAGGCCCCGCGTGGGTCAACTCCCTCTTTGAGGACAACGCAGAGCACGGCCTCGGCCTCTACCTCGGTCAAAAGAAGCTGCGCGACGACCTTGCCGCAAAGGTCAGCGAGCTTATCGCCGTCCCCTTCTGCGACGAGGCGCTCAAGGCCGCCGGCGCAAAGTGGCTCGACACCTACAACGACGGCGACGCCAATCAGGCGGATGCCCTTGCCCTCATCGCCGCCCTCGAGGACGGACTTGACGTTGACCTCAGCGGCACCCCCTATGAAGCCGAGTGGCTCAAGGCCGGCAAGGTCTGCAACTGCGAAGCCTGCAAGCTCGCCCGTGAGCTGCTGGCCAAGAAGGACTATATCAACAAAAAATCCGTTTGGATTTTCGGCGGCGACGGCTGGGCCTACGACATCGGCTACGGCGGTCTCGACCATGTCCTTGCCTCACGCGAGGACGTAAACGTCTTTGTTTTCGACACGCAGGTCTATTCCAACACCGGCGGGCAGGCCTCCAAGGCCAGCAACATCGGTCAGGTGGCACAGTTTGCCGCCGCCGGCAAGGAGACAAAGAGCAAGGCTCTTGCCGAGCTTGCCATGACCTACGGCTACGTCTATGTCGCGCAAATCGCCATGGGCGCAAATTCCGCCCAAACCCTCAAGGCAATCGCCGAGGCGGAAGCCTATAAGGGCCCGTCCCTCATCATCGCCTACTCCCCCTGCGAGATGCACAGCATAAAGGGCGGAATGCAAAACTGCCAGTCCGAGATGAAGCTTGCCGTGGATTGCGGCTACTGGAACCTGTTCCGCTTCAACCCGACGGCGAGCGTCCCCTTCACGCTCGACAGCAAGGAGCCGGCCGGCGGCTACCGCGAGTTCCTCATGAACGAGGCGCGCTATTCCCGCCTGACCCGCGAGTTCCCCGACAGAGCCAACGGCCTGTTCGAGGCCTCCGAGCAAAACGCCAAGGAGCGCTACGAGCACCTCCTCAAGCTCAAAAAAATGTACGAGGAAAAATAAACCAATCGCCAGCCGCCCCGGGATTTATCCCGGGGCGGTTTAGTCTGTCAAAAAAACGTGTTTTTTGACAGACTAAACCGCCGCTGCGGCGGGGAATTTAAATGAAAAGGGGGCTTTCGCCCCCATTTTCAAACTTTTCCCCCGTGTTTAATTGGGTGAACAGCACATTTTTTGACAGGCTAAACCGCGGATGAGAATTTTTCGGAAATATTAATAAAGCATATTGAAATCCTACTAAACCTATGGTAGTATAGGGACAACGAAAGAGAGGTGACGCGGCGATGATAATTTCCACAAAGGGACGCTACGCCCTGAGGGTCATGATTGACCTCGCCCAGCACGAGGGCGAGGGGAACATCTCCATCAAGGAAATCTCCGAGCGGCAAAATATTTCCGCGAAATACCTTGAAAGCATCGTGTCCCTTTTGATAAAGGGCCATGTTCTCCGCAGTCGGCGCGGCAAGGACGGCGGCTACACCCTCAACCGCCCCGCCGATAAAATCACCGTCGGCGAAATAGTCATGCTGACGGAGGGCAAGCTCTCGCCCGTGCAGTGTCTCGAGTGCGCGGATAACACCTGCGAGCGCTCCGATAACTGCCTCACCCTCCCCATGTGGGAAAAGCTCTGCTCCATGATTGACGGCTACCTCGGCAGCGTCACCATAAGAGACATCATTGACGGAAATCTAAATAATTCAAATACAGAGGATGACGAAAATGGCTGATTATATGAAGGTATACGCGGATAACGCCGCGACCACTCAGGTAAGCAAGACCGCGAGGGAGGCAATGCTTCCCTGTCTCTGTGAGCTTTACGGCAACCCGTCGAGCCTCCATTCCTTCGGACAGGAGGCGGCAGAGGTGCTCGCCGAGGCGCGCATGACAGTCGGCGCCCTGCTCAATGCCGCAGACCCCATGCGTGAGATAATCTTCACCTCCGGCGGCTCCGAGGCGGACAATCAGGTGATTCTCTCCGCCGCCGCCTATGGCGCCCTCAAAGGAAAAAAACACCTCATCTCCACCAAATTCGAGCACCACGCCGAGCTGCACACCCTCGAAAAGCTCAGAAAACAGGGCTTCGAAATCACCCTGCTTGACGTGCACGAAAACGGCGTCGTCACCGTCGGGGACGTCCTCGCCGCGCTGAGGCCGGACACGGCGCTCGTCACCGTCATGTTTGCCAACAACGAAATCGGCACGCTCCAGCCCATCAGCGAGATTGGCGCGCTCTGCCGCGAGCGCGGCATCCCCTTCCATACCGACGCCGTGCAGGCCGTGGGACATACGCCCATCGACGTGCAGGCCATGAACATCGACGCGCTCTCCCTCTCGGGCCACAAATTCCACGCGCCCAAGGGCGTCGGCGCACTCTACATCAAAAAAGGCGTGCTCCCCCTCGTGAACGTCATCGAGGGCGGCGCACAGGAGCGCGGCAAGCGCGCCGGCACCGAAAATATCCCCGGCATAGTCGCAATGGCCGCCGCCATGAAGGAATCCTGCGCCAACCTTGAGGAGGACGCCGTGCGCGTCACACATATGCGCGAAAGGCTCATCGAGGGCCTCTCAAAAATCCCCCACTCCAAGCTGAACGGCGACAGGAACATACGCGTCCCCGGCACCGTGAACTTCTGCTTTGAGGGCATTGAGGGCGAATCGCTGCTCATGTATCTCGACCAAAAGGGCATAGCCGCATCCTCCGGCTCCGCCTGCACCTCCGGCTCGCTCGAGCCGAGCCACGTTCTGCTCTCCCTCGGTATGCCGGCGGAGGTCGCGCACGGCTCCCTGCGCCTCTCCATCTGCGAATACAACACCGAGGCGGAAATCGACCACATCCTTGAGTGCGTGCCCAAGGTCGTCGACAGACTGCGCGAGATGTCCCCGTTCTGGGAAGAAATCGAAAAGGGCGAACGCCCTCACCTCATATAACAGGCGTCTGAAAGGAGACAATTAACATGCTATACAGCGAAAAGGTCATGGACCACTTTGAAAACCCCCGCAATGTCGGGACTATAGAAGACGCGTCCGGCGTGGGCGAGGTCGGCAATCCCGTCTGCGGCGATATCATGCGCATGTACATCAAGGTCGAGGACAATATCATCACCGACGTGAAGTTCAAAACCTACGGCTGCACCAGCGCCGTGGCGTCCAGCTCCATGGCGACGGAGATGATAAAGGGCAAGACCATCGAGGAAGCGCTCACCCTCTCCAACAAGGCGGTGACAGAGGCTCTGGACGGTTTGCCCCCCCAAAAGCTCCATTGCTCCGTCCTTGCAGAGGAAGCCGTCCGTGCCGCCGTCAAGGACTATTACGACAAAAACGGCATCTCCTATAAGTCCGAGGAATTTTGCGACCACGACTGCACCGCCTGCCACATGCACGACGCCAATCCGGCAAACGCATAAAAATCCTTGAATTCTCTAACTTTTTGTTGACTTATCGGGAATTGAATGTATAATAAATGAGCCTGTCCTTGGGGACAGGCTCAAATCCTTGCTCCCGATTTCGGGGGCCATCAGACCAGAAGGAGGTGCACAAATGGCAAAGATAAGTGAAAAGTACGAAGTAATGTACATCGTAAACCCCAACCACTCCGAAGAGGAAATAGCCGATGTAGTCGAAAAGTTCAAGCAGCTTGTCGAGCAGAACGGCACACTTGATGAGATGGAGCTTATTGGCAAGCGCAGGCTGGCCTATGAGATCAATCATCTCGCCGAGGGTTATTATGTCCTCGTCAAGTTCACAAGCTCTCCCGATTTCCCGGCGGAGCTCGACCGTATCCTCGGCATCACAGACAGCGTTGTCCGCAGCATCATCACCCTCCGCGCAGAGTAAGGGGGATATAATATGCTGAATCACATCGTAATCATGGGTCGCCTGACCCGTGACCCGGATCTGCGCTACACTCAGTCGCAGACCCCCGTGGCATCCTTTCGGCTCGCGGTAGACCGCGATTTTCAGCCGAAGGACGGCGGAGAAAAACAGACCGATTTCATCGACGTCGTCGCATGGCGGCAGACCGGCGAGTTCGTCTCCAAGTATTTCACAAAAGGCAGCATGGCAGTGGTTTCCGGCCGCCTTCAAATGCGGGAATGGACCGACAAGGAAAACAACAAGCGCATAAGCGCCGAGATTGTTGCCGATAACGTCTATTTCGGCGAGACCAAGCGCCGCGAGGGCGGCGAATCCCGCAGCGACCCTCGCAACGACCCCCGCGACAGCTATGTCGAGAGACCGCGCCAGGCGTCGGCTCCATCCTCCTCCGGCTTCTCGGAGCTGGACGACGGCGACGGCGAGCTGCCATTTTAAGAAATTGTAAGGAGGTATAACCTTGGCTTTCGATAAAAATAACCCCAGGAATCGCAAGCGCAAAAAGGTTTGCCAGTTCTGCGTTGATAGAGGCACGTTCATAGATTATAAGGATACAGGCAAGCTCCGCAAGTTCATCTCGGAGCGCAGCAAGATCCTTCCTCGTCGCACAACAGGCACCTGCGCCATGCACCAGCGCGAGCTGACAGAAGCCATCAAGCGCTCCCGCCAGATCGCCCTGCTCCCGTATGTAACCGACTAAATAACGC
>JAVVTL010000058.1:0-9544 GCA_036653715.1 Oscillospiraceae bacterium | reverse complement strand
CGATAAAGAAGTATTACACGCAGGCGGATGATGCGGATGATTTGATTTCCATTGGGACGATAGGGCTTATCAAGGGGATAAACACTTACAGGCCGGACAAGGGCGTGCGGCTTGCCACCTATGCGTCAAAATGCACCGAGAACGAGATACTGATGTACTTCCGAAGTCAGAAAAAGATGGCGGGCGACCTCTCGCTCTCCGACTCAATCGACGTGGACGGGGAGGGCAACTCCCTCTCGTTCATGGATATCATAGCGCAGGAGGACGATATGGCAGAACGCATATCGTCTATCGAGACTTGCAAAAATCTGCGAAAATACGTGGACGAAAAGCTCGCGGACAGGGAGGCGGATATAATAAAAATGCGCTACGGCCTCGACGGAAAGCCTCCGCTCACACAACGCGAAACCGCAAGCGCCTGCGGCATCTCCCGCTCTTATGTGTCCCGCATTGAGAAAAAAGCGCTGGAGAAGCTGAGGGAGGCACTGGGGGAGGCGCCGTAAAACACCGTTGAGTTTTCCCACCTGCTGTGTTATAATTGGGGCGTATCAGAGTATTTTCCCCACCCGTTCCACAAAAGGAGGCGACAACATGAGCATAAAAAAACTCGCACCCGCAGTGTTTCTTGCCCTGCTGCTATTGGTGCTCGTCATGCTCATCGGCTCCCGCAGGGCGGAAAAAATACCCTTTTCCCCGGCACAGCAGGGTTCCTCTCTCTCAAGCTACGACGGCGTTCAGCCGGATAACGACACCGACAATATCGCGCAGGCCCCCGTGACGCCGACACCCATCCCCACACCGAGGCCGACAATCTATAAGCCCGACATCGACATAAGCTCGTGGGAATACGCCCTTGTGAACAACGACCGCAATATCGGCTCCTACGCGCCCGACGTCACCGCCATCCGCGATACCTCGCAGTATTTCGACACCCGCGCGATAGATGCCCTCGAAAAATTCCTTCAGGGCGCGAGGGATGCCGGCTTCACCCCATACATAAACGCCGCCTACCGCCCCTACGAAACGCAGGAATACATCTTCAACGGCAGGGCGAGCCAAATAAGCTGGGACGGCACCTATACCTATGCCGAGGCGGTGGAGCTTGCAAAAAAGGTCGTCTCATATCCCGGCACGAGCGAGCACCAGCTCGGCCTCTGCTGCGACATAACCGACAAATACTACAGCAAATACGACGCGAGCGTCATGAACCGGGACCAGCTTGACTGGCTCGCCGAGCATTGCTCGGAATATGGCTTTATCCTCCGCTATCCCGCGGACAAAGTGAGCCTGACGGCTTGGGATGAGCCGTGGCATTTCCGCTATGTCGGAGTCGAGGCGGCACAGTACATAACAGAAAACGGCCTCTGCCTCGAGGAGTTTCGCGAGCTATACGAATGAACGGCCCCAAACAAGCCGATATTGTATCTGACAGGGTGAAAAAACCCTTGCAATCGACTGAATATAGTGGTATTATACTCATGTTAGTGGTAGTAAGAAGCAAGAGTGGGTCCGCCCACTCTTTTTCTTGGTTAAAAATCAATTGTCAGAATTTGGAAAAGGGAGTTGTCCATGAGCAAAATAATAGACACAGTGCTTGAGCTTTCAAGGCCCGTGGTCGAATCGCTCGGCTGCGAGATATGGGATATTGAATACGTCAAGGAAGCCGGAGCCAACTATTTGCGCATCTATATCGACAAAGCCGAGGGCGTCTCGATAAACGACTGCGAGGCCGTTTCCCGTGCGCTCGACCCGGTTTTGGACGAAGCGGATCCCATCCCGGACAGCTATACCTTTGAAGTCTCCTCCGCCGGTCTGGAGCGGGCGCTGAAGCGGCCCTCCGACTTTGAACGTTTTATGGGCGAGCGGGTGGAAGTCCGCCACTATAAGCCGGTGGACGGCGCAAAGGCGCATATCGGTCTGCTGCGCGCCTACGAAAACGGCGCGGTGACAATCGAAGTCGCCGGCAAGGAAATCAAATATGACAAGGCGCAGGTCGCACAGGTGCGGCTTCGCGTGACAATATGAGGGAGCTTACGACATGAACGCAGAATTCTTTACCGCGATAGAGGACATCGAAAAGGAAAAGGGCATACCCCGCGGTTATATGTTCGACAAGATAGAACAGGCAATGCTGGCGGCCTTCCGCAAGGACAATCCCGAGTACGGTGAAAATGTCGTAGTCATCCTTGACGAGGAAAAGAAGCGCATCGACATGGTCATCAACAAGACCGTGGTCGAGGACGTCACCGACCCCACGGTCGAGATTGACATAGAAGCGGCAAGAAAGCTCGTCAAGCGCGCCAAAGAGGGCGACGAGGTCGCCATCCCGGTCGAGACGAAAAAATTCGGTCGCATCGCCGCTCAGGCCGCAAAGCAGGTCATAATTCAGGGCATACGCGAGGCCGAGCGCGGCATCATATACGACGAATTCACCTCCAAAGAGCACGAGATACTCGCCGGCATCGTCACAAGAGTGGAGCCGCGCACGGGCGGCGTCTCCATCAAGATAAACTCCAACTCCGAATTTACGGAGGCGATGCTTCCCCCGACAGAGCGCATAAAAGGCGAGGAGCTGACGGAGGGCGACCACATCAAGGTCTATGTAGTCGAGGTACGCAAGTCCACAAGAGGCCCGCAGGTGCTCATATCCCGCACGCACCCCGGCCTTGTGAAGCGCCTGTTCGAGCTTGAGGTCCCCGAAATATACGACGGCACGGTCGAGATAAAATCCATCGCCCGCGAGGCGGGCAGCCGCACCAAAATGGCGGTTTGGAGCAACGAGCCGGATATCGACCCCATCGGCGCCTGCGTCGGCCCCAAGGGCGGCAGAGTTTCCAGCATCGTCAATGAGCTGAACGGCGAAAAAATCGACATCGTCAAATACAGCGAGGACCCCGCCGAATATATCGCGGCGGCGCTCGCCCCGGCGGACGTCCTTGACGTCATCCTTTTGGACGAGGGCAAGAGCTGCCGTGTCACGGTGCCGGACGGTCAGCTGTCGCTGGCAATCGGCAAGGAGGGGCAGAACGCCCGTCTCTCCGCAAAGCTCACGGGCTACAAGATAGACATCAAGTCCGACGCCGAGAGTCTTTAAGTCGGCGTTCGCGGCGCTCTGACATCGAGGTGACTTCCATGCCAAAGAAAATACCGCTCAGGCAATGTCTGGGCTGTCGGGAAATGAAGCCCAAGGCCGAGCTCGTGCGCGTGGTGCGCTCGCCGGAGGGCGAGGCGGTTCTCGATTTAAAAGGCAAGGCGCCCGGCAGGGGAGCCTATATATGCCGCGACCCCGCCTGCCTCAAAAAAGCCGTCAAAACGCGCGCACTGAACAGGGCGCTGGAAGTTAAGATACCCGAGGAGCTTCTTGAGAAGCTTGCCGGGGAACTGGAGGAAAACCATAACGGATAAAGCCAAAAACTATTTGGGAATGATGCGCAAGGCCGGAAGGCTTGACATAGGGGAGACAAACACCGTCGCCGCCGTACAGGGCGGAAAGGCGAGGCTTGTGCTGCTCGCTTCAGACGCGGCGCCAAACGCCGTCTCGCGGGCGCAAGGCTGTCTCACCGGTCATCGCGCACTTTTAATACCGCTGCCATATTCCAAGGAAGAGCTTTCGCTCCTTTTGGGCAAGGGCGGCTGCAGCATGGCCGCCGTGACGGATATCGGCCTGGCCTCCGCGTTCATGGACGCGCTGGGCGAGCAGGACCCGGAGCGCTACGGTGAGGCGGCACAGGAAATGAAACGCCGCAGTGAAAAGGCAGTCAGACGCAAGGCCATGGGGCATAACAGGAAAGCCGGGAGGAATGACAATGAGTAGTTTTGACAAATACAGAGTCCACGAGGTGGCAAAGGATTTAGCCATCGTCTCAAAGACGATAATGGAGATATTAACAAAATATGCGACCGCACCCAAAAATCACATGCAGGTGCTCGACGACGCGGAGCTGTCGCTCATATTCGAGTATCTCACACAGCACAATCAGTGTGCTACGGTTGAGGAGCTCGTCAAGGCGCCGGTGGTCATAAAGCCGGCGGCCGCGCCTGTTTCCGTCCAGCAGCCCGCAAGAGCCGGAGTGGCACAAGTTGCGCAGCCCGTGAATCAGCAGGCGAGAGCGCCCCAGCAGCCTCAGCCCCAGCAGCCCAATGTCGCCAATCAGCAGGCGAGGCCGCAGGAGCAGAAGCCGCATGTCCCCCGTCAGGTCGCCGAAAAGCGCGTCATCGACACGAGAGGCACAGGCACGAGCAACGTGAACCTCGGCAAGTATGACGAGCGCTTCGATACCCTCGCAGGCGCTCATGCCGACAAAATCGGCCACGGCGGCGCGGCGGGCGGCAACAAGGAAAAATTCCAAAACAAGCAGAAGCAGCGCCAGCAGCAGGCCGTGGCGAGCGCCAAGCGCAGAGCCGAGGACCGCGAGCGCATGCAGAAGCTCCAGTTTGAGATTGCCAAAAAGCAGCAGCTCAGAGTGCAGATTCCCGACACCATCAGCGTCGGCGAGCTTGCCCTTCGCATGAAAAAAACCGGAGCGGAGGTCGTCCGTTCTCTTGTGAGAAGCGGAGTAATGGCGTCCCTTTCGGACACAATAGACTACGACACAGCCGCCTTGGTGGCAATGGAGCTTGGCTGCAAGGTCGAGCGCGAGGTCGTCGTCACCGTCGAGGAGAAGCTCATAGACGGTCACACCGATTCCGATTCCGAGCTTGTCTCCCGTGCGCCAGTCGTCGTCGTCATGGGACACGTTGACCACGGCAAGACCAGCCTTTTGGACAGAATACGCAAGGCGAGCGTCGCGGATGGCGAGGCAGGCGGCATAACCCAGCATATCGGTGCCTATACGGTCGATGTGCAGGGCAGCCCCATAACCTTCCTCGATACCCCGGGACACGAGGCCTTCACCTCCATGCGCGCCAGAGGCGCCATGGTCACGGATATTGCCATCCTCGTCGTCGCCGCGGACGACGGCATCATGCCGCAGACCGTTGAATCCATAAACCACGCCAAGGCCGCCGGCATCCCCATAGTCGTCGCCATCAACAAAACCGACCTTCCGGGCGCAAACATGGAGCGCATCAAGCAGCAGCTCACCGAATACGAGCTTGTCAGCGAGGAATGGGGCGGAGATACCATCATCTGCCCGATATCCGCCAAGACAGGCGCGGGCATAGATAAGCTCCTCGAAAACCTCGTCGTTTTGTCGGAGATTCAGGAGCTGCGCGCGAACCCCAACCGCGCCGCCAAGGGCACCGTCGTCGAGGCGAGACTCGATAAGGGCCGCGGCCCCATCATGACGGTCCTGGTCCAAAACGGCACCCTGCGCACGGGCGATGTCATCATCGCCGGCACGACCGTCGGCCGTGTCCGCACCATGATAAACGACAAGGGCGAGCGCGTCACCGAGGCAGGCCCCTCCGTCCCCGTAGAGATAGCCGGAATGAACGAGGTTCCCGGCGCGGGCGACGTGTTCAACGCCGTTGCGGACGAGCGCATGGCAAGAGAGCTTGTCGAGGAGCGCAAGCAGGTCCAAAAAGACAAAATGGGCGGCGGAGCCAAAAAAGTCACGCTCGACGACCTGTTTGCCCGCATACAGCAGGGCGAGATAAAGGACTTCAACCTCATCGTCAAGGCCGACGTTCAGGGCAGCGCGGAGGCAGTCAAGACCTCGCTCGAGAAGCTCACAAACGAGGAAGTCAGGGTCAAGGTCATCCATTCCGGCGTCGGTGCAATCACCGAATCCGACGTAATGCTTGCCACCAGCTCCGACGCGCTCATAGTCGGCTTTAACGTCAGACCCGACAACAACGCCAGAGACAATGCCGCAAGGGCGGGCGTCGAAATGCGCATGTACAGGGTCATCTACGACTGCATCAACGAGATAGAGGCCGCCATGAAGGGCATGCTCGCGCCCAAGTTCGAGGAAGTCGTCGCCGGACACGCCGAGATACGCCTGCTCATCAAGGTCTCCAAGGTCGGAACCGTCTGCGGCTGCTATGTGCTCGACGGCAAGATTATCCGTGGCTCCAAGATTCGCCTGATTCGCGACAATATCGTGATATTCGAGGGCGACATGGCATCCCTGCGCCGTTTCAAGGACGACGTGAAGGAGGTCGCCTCGGGCTACGAGTGCGGCATCCAAATAGAAAAATACAACGACGAACGTGAGGGCGATATTATCGAGTCCTACGTTATGAAGCAGATAGTGAGCTGAAGGACGGTCATTTATGGCATCTAATCGCATAGGAAGAACCAACGACGATATACAGCGGGTGCTCTCCGATCTCCTGCGCCAAATCAAGGACCCAAGGGTGCAGCAGGGGATGATAAGCGTCACCCGCGTGGAGACGACGGGCGACCTGCGCTATGCGAAGGTTTGGCTCTCCGTCCTCGGCGAGCTCGATGAAAAGCAGTTCCGCAAGGGCCTCAAGTCCTCCGGCGGCTGGCTTCGCCACGAGCTTGGCGAGCGCATGTCCCTGCGCTACACACCCGAGTTTGTCTTTGAAATTGACCACTCCATCGAATATGGCGCGCATATCAGCAAAATGCTCACCGACCTGGGAGTTCCCGGGGAAGACGGAGGGGAACAGGATGACGATAAATGAATGTGTCGCCTACCTTAAGGAGCACGACAATTACCTCATAATCAGCCACAAGCGCCCCGACGGGGACACGCTCGGCTCGGGAGCCGCCCTCTGCTCCGCATTAAGGCGCAGCGGCAAAACGGCGTTTTGCCTCCCCAACCCCGAGACTATTGCAAATTATCTCCCTCTTGTCGCGCCCTTTGACGCACCGGAGGGCTACAAACAGGACGTAGTCGTCGCCGTGGATATAGCGGATTTGCCGCTGATGCCCGAGGGGTTTTGCGGCTCCGTCCAGCTCTGCATAGACCACCATCCCTCAAACGGCGAGTACGCCCCAAACCTCTGTCTCGACGAGACAAAGGCGTCCTGCGGCGAAATCATCCTTCAGATACTTAAAGCTTTAGAGCTTGGCATCACAAGCACGGAGGCGGATTTGCTCTATGTGGCCATATCCACCGACACCGGCTGCTTCATGTACATGAACACCAATGCCGAGACCTTCCGCGCGGGCGCGGAGCTGCTCGAGCTTGGCGCGGACAACAAAAATCTCAATACACGTCTTTTCCGCACCATGTCGCGCCAGCGTATGGTGCTTGAGGGGCTTGTGCTCTCCGGTATGCGCTTTTTCCGAGGCGACAGCATATCCGTCGTCACCGTGACCCTCGATATGATGGCGCAAAGCGGCGCCACCGAAAACGACTGCGAGGATCTTGCCGGCATCGCGGGCAAGGCGGAAGGCTCCCTCGTCTCCATGACCATACGTCAGCTTGGCGAGAACAGCTGCAAGGTTTCGCTCCGCTCAAAGCCACCGGTGAATTGCACGGAAATCTGTGCGGTTTACGGCGGCGGCGGACACGCCCTTGCCTCCGGCTGCACCATAGACCTCCCACCGGAGGAGACGCTTGCGGCGATGCTGCGCGCCATAGACGAGAAATGGCCGGTATGAACGGGATTCTGCTCCTTGATAAGCCCGAGGGCTGGACGAGCCATGACGCCGTGGCAAAGCTCCGGGGTCTGACCCGCGAGCGGCGCATAGGGCATTCCGGCACGCTTGACCCGATGGCGACAGGTCTTTTGGTCGTGTTTGTCGGCCGCGCCACCCGCGCCGTCGAATTTGCGGAGGCCGACAGAAAAGAATATCACGCCTCCCTGCGGCTCGGCCTCACAACGGACACGCTGGACATTACCGGCACCGTCCTGCGCGAGACGGAGACCTCAATCACGAGAGCGCAGCTTGAGGCAGTGCTCCCGCGCTTTGCGGGAAAGCAGGAACAAATACCGCCCATGTATTCCGCTATAAAGCAAAACGGGCGCAAGCTCTGCGACATCGCCAGAAGCGGCGGCGAGGTAGAGCGCCCTGCGCGACACATCGAGATTTATTCCATAGCCTGCACGGGCGAGGAGGACGGAGACTTTAAGCTCAGCGTCCTCTGCTCCAAGGGCACATATATCCGCTCCCTCTGCGCCGATATAGGCGAGGCGCTCGGCTGCGGAGGCTGCATGTCCGCGCTGCGGCGCGTGAGCGCGGGCGCTTTTTCTTTGGACTCCGCACATACCCTTGAGGAAATTGCCGAGCAGGGCGCGGAGCGCTATCTGCTGCCGGTGGACGGGCTTTTCAAGGCCTATCCCGCCATTACAATAGGCGAAGCCGCAGAAAAATCGGCTCGGGTCGGCGCGGATTTCAGCCTCGACGCCGAGGACGGCGACTACCGTGTCTACGGTTCAAACGGAGAATTTTTGCTGCTCGGCCGCGAGGTCGGCGGCAGAATGCACACTATAAAGAGTTTTTTTGAGGTATAGGGATATGTCCGAACAAAAAAGAGTCATTGCTCTCGGTTTTTTTGACGGCGTACACATCGGCCACGCGGCTCTGATGGAGATGACAAAGCGCAGAGCGCTCGAAAAGGGCGCGATACCCACCGTCCTCTCCTTCGACGTCCACCCGGACACCCTCGTCAAGGGCGTCGAGGTCCCGCTGCTCAATGCGGCGGAGGGACGCGCGGACATCATCCGCAGAATCTTCGGCATTGACAGCGTCGTGTTCATCCATTTCAATCAGACCGTCATGCAGATGCCGTGGCAGGAATTCATCTCGAATTTGGCAAAGGAGCTGAACGCCGCGCATTTCGTCGTCGGCCACGATTTCAGCTTCGGCTGGCACGGCGAGGGCAACGGCGATAAGCTGCGCGAATACTGCGCCGCAAACGGCATGGGCTGCGACGTCATCCCCCCGGTCACGCTGGACGGGCAGATAGTCAGCTCCACGGAAATACGCAGGCTCATCTCCGCAGGCGAGCTAACTCGCGCCAATGAGCTTTTGGGCCACCCGCACAGCCTCATCGACACCGTGCGCTATGGCTATCAGCTCGGCATCAAAATGGGCACCCCCACCATAAACATGCAGTTTTCCGAAGGCGTCCTCATCCCCCGCCACGGCGTCTACGCCACCAAAGTCTTCACCGACACCGGCGACGAACATATCGCCGTCACAAACGTCGGCGTTCGCCCCACCTTCGGCGGCGAGAATGTCTCCGTAGAAAGCTATATCCTCGACTTCGACGGCAACCTCTACGAGCACCGCGTCCGCGTCGAGTTCTTCAGCTTCATAAGACCCGAAAAGAAATTCACAACCCCCGAGGAGCTGTCAAATCAAATCCTCCAAGACGCCGAAACAACAAGACAATTCTTCAAAAATAACCCCTAACCCCAAGCCGTTTCTCCCGCCGAGAAACGGCTTTTATAATCCCCCCACCCCCGCCCCCCCGTATCCCCGTCCAATCCCCTCGTCCGCGCATTTCCGCCTCAGCGGAAACAGCCCGTTCCCACGCATCCACGTATCCCCGCATCCCCCGTCCAATCCCTCGTCCGCGCATTTCCGCCTCAGCGGAAACAGCTCGTTCCCCCGTCCCCCCGTATCCTCGTCCAATCCCCTCGTCCCCGCCCGTATCGGGCGAGAAAAAGCCTCGCAGAG
>JAVVTL010000057.1:0-9629 GCA_036653715.1 Oscillospiraceae bacterium | reverse complement strand
AAATCGCGGCGCTTTTTGTGATTACTCCAAGCGGAAGACATATGCCGTCTCGGGGGAGAGGGTGAGGAGGGCGAGGCCGTCGTTTACGGAAAGCTCGGCGTCGGTGAGAAGGCAGCGGCCGCGGGTTATGGGCAGGCTCTTGAGGCGCGAAAGCTCGCCGCGGCTCAGCCCGGCGTTTTGAAGCCAAAGGTCGGCGACGACCTGCCTCGGCTCTGCGGCGCGATTCACGCAGACAAGGTAGCACGCGTCCTCCGCAGTCTCTCCGAAAACGTCCTCGCCGCCGCGAATGAAGCGCAGGAGACAGAGCACGTCCGCGCATGGGGCGGAGAAGGCGACTGCTCCCGTGGAGAGCGCGGCGGAGCCGTTTCTGAGGCTTGACAGGCGCGCATACCAATCGGTCAGGGGGCGGTGTCCCTCTGTGAAGGGAGCGCGGCAAAATGGGTCGAGCATCCCCGCCATGCCTGTCTCGTCGCCGTAATAGATGCAGGGGACGCCGGGGAGCGTGAATTGCAAAACGGCGCAGAGCCTTTGCATGGAAGCGCCGCGTGCGTCCTGCGCGTCGGTGACGCGAAAATCCGCCTGCTGCTCTCGGGTGAGCGCGCGGGCGTCAAGTCTCGTCGCCAATGCGGTGCGGACACGCTCCGTGTCGTGCGAGGAGAGCAGGTTCATGAGCGAATAGTAAAGCGGCGCGGGGTAGTTCAGCCGCTGGTCAAGGAGCATGGCGCAGAGCGCCGAGGCCTCCGAGCGGAAGGTGAAAAAGTCGAGCAGTGCGGCGCGCAGGGGGTAGTTCATGACGGAGTCGAGCGACGCGCCGAGCGCATAATTCCGACGCTTGCCATAGCTCGTCTTGGTGACGGCGTCCTCCCAAACCTCGCCAAGTATGACGCTGTCGGGCGAGGCCTCCTTCGCGGCAGTGCGGATGAGGGAGAGCACCTCGTCGGGCAGCTCGTCTGCCACGTCGAGCCGCCAGCCGGAAGCGCCTCTGCGCAGCCAGCTTTTGACGACGCTGTTTTCGCCGCTTATGACGAAGTCCTGCCATGCGGGATTAGTCTCGCAGACCTCGGGCAGGTCGGGAAAATTCCACCAGCAGCGGTAAGCGGAGGGGAATTTTTGGAAGTCGTACCAAGGGAAATATTCGCTCTCCCTGCTGTTGCAGGCGCCGATAGAGGGGTAGCGCCCGAATTTGTTGAAGTAGACGCTGTCCGCCCCGGTGTGCGAAAAAACGCCGTCGGGCATGATGCGGATGCCAAGCGCGAGCGCCTTTTGGCAGAGCCTGTCAAAGTCCCCGTTCGAGCCGAGGACGGGGTCGATTTTGAGGTAATCGGCGGTGTCGTAGCGGTGGTTTGAGGCGGCCTCGAAGATGGGATTGAGATATATCACGCCGATGCCGAGGCTCTTGAGGTATGGAAGGTTTTCCTCGACGCCGCGCAGGGTGCCGCCAAAAAAATCAAGCGGGAAATAAAAGCCGCCCTCGCTGTTCGGACGCCAGTCAACGGCCTCCGACCAGTCCTCGTGATATTTCACGTTTCTGCCGGCGCTGCGATGGCTCTCGATGCCGCGCCTTGCGGTGTCGCTTCCGTCGCGGGCAAAGCGGTCGGGAAAAATCTGGTACATCACGCTGCGGCGAAACCACGCGGGCGTCTGAAAAGCTCTGTCGTATGCCGTGAGGCGAAAGCCCTCGCCGCGGGAGCTTGCGAGTACGCCGAAGCGCCCATCGGCACAGAGCCAGTATTCGCCCTCCGCGAGCGTGAGATGAAAGAGATAGCGCAATGCGGCGGGGGAATCGGCTGTGAAGTCGGCCGACCAGCGCCCGTTTCCCGTGCTCATCTCAAGGGTTTTCTCCCACTCGTCGCAATAGACAATAAGCTCCGCATCCAGCACGGCATTGCCGTCGGAGAGCGAGAGCGTGACAGTGTCGCCGACGGGGATAGCGCCGACGGGGGAGCGGTATTCGGGATTCGCCGCGTCGTGGACGATGAGCGGGGACAGCTCGGATATAGTCATATGTCCTCAAACCTCGCGGGCGTCAGGGTGAAAAGCGTGCGAAAAACGCCTGCCCGCTGCTCCTTTGTAGAGTGTGTTTTGCCGCAGAGCGCGGCGCAGAGAATGTCGAGGCGCAGCTCGCCGTCGCGCAGGACGGCGCATGCCCCGACTCTGTCCCAATCGCCCGGAAAGGCTTTGCGGAGCTTTTCGCAGAGCTTTTCGTTCACGGCGGAGACAAGCCGCGCGTCACGCGGCTGAAGCGCCGCCAAAGCGCCGAGGGGGACGGTTGCGCCCGTCTTGTTTGTTGCGGCGCGGTAGGAGCAGCAGCGCGATATGTGCGCCGCGGCGTCGTCCCACGTCAGGGAGTATTCGTCGAGCAGCAGGCGCAGAAGCTCAATCGGGAGCAGTGCGTCCATGCCGCCCGAAAGCTCCGCCGAGAGCAGCTGCGGCAGCTTTGTGAAATCGCCCTCGCAGGCTTGAAGCGCCTCGGCGGCGTCGGCGGCGGCGAGGAAATACGCCGTCGTAAGCGGCGGGGCGGAGCGGGCGTTCAGACGCTCGCAAAGCTCCCGCTCGGCGGAGGCGGCAAGGTAGTCCGCCTTGACGTTTCCGCCGCGGCGGCAGGGGGGAGCGAGCGCAAGCCAGCCCCCGTCCCGACGCAGGGCGAGGACGACGGCACCGCCGGAATAGGAGACGGTAAGCCCGTCATCCGTCCAAAGCTCGCGGCAGTCTCCGCCGAAATGTATGGTTATTTGGTTATTGTCAGCCATTTTTACCTCGCCGTCGGGTCGAACAGACTCGCCCATCATAGCAATTCGATGTAGGTTTTAGCGTATTCCTCCGCCGAGCGCAGGAAGCCGAAATCGGCGCTCATGGCGCTTTTGACGAGCGAGGTCCAGACCGAGGGCTCGCCGCGATAGAGCGCAATCGCCTGAAGGAGCATGTCCTTCATCTCATGCGCGTTGTAGTTTTTGAAGGAGAAGCCGTTGCCCTCGCCGGTGAATTTGTTGTATGGGGAGACGGTGTCGCGCAGGCCGCCGGTCTCTCGCACCACGGGCAGGGTGCCATAGCGCATGGCTATCATTTGGGAGAGGCCGCAAGGCTCAAACAGCGAGGGCATGAGAAGCAAATCGGCTCCCGCATAGACCTTGTGCGAGAGCGCCTCGTCATAGCCTATGTAGGCGCAGACGCGGCCCTTGTGCCTTGCCTCCGCCGAGCGCATAAAGCTCTCGTAGACCTTGTCGCCCGTGCCAAGGAGGAGAAAACAGACGTCGGAGCACATAAGCTCGTCCAAGACGCGCTCAACGAGGTCAAAGCCCTTTTGCGCCGTCATGCGCGTCACCATGGCGACGAGCGGCGTGTCGGCCGGTGCCTCAAGCCCCATGTCGAACATGAGCGCTTCCTTGCAGGCGCGCTTGCCGGCAAGGTGGCCTCTGTCAAATCTGTGCGCGATTAAGGGGTCGGAGTACGGGGAATAGAGGCGGGTGTCGATGCCGTTTATGATGCCCGAAAGCTCGTGCCGCCGTGCGGAGAGAATCCCCTCCAGCCCCTCGCCGAAGAAGGGGGTGCATATCTCGTCGGCATAGCTTGGGGAGACGGTGTTGAGCCTGTCCGCAAAGACACAGCCGGCCTTCAAAAAGGCGGCGCAGCCGTTTATCTCCATGAACTCGGGCGTAAAATATCTGTCCTCCACGCCGAAGAAGTCGCGGAAGAACTCAAAGCCGAACTTGCCCTGATAGGCGATGTTGTGGATGGTGAGCAGGGTTTTGAGCCGTCCCTGCGGGGCGGCGGCGTAGTGCGTTTTTATGAGCATGGGGAGCATGGCGGTATGCCAGTCGTTGCAGTGGAGGATGTCGGGCGCGAAGTCAAGGTTCGGTATCGCGTCGATGACGGCGCGGGTGAAGAAGGCGTATTGCTCGCCCTCGGGTATGCCGCCGCGGTATATGCGGTCGCCGAAATAAAACTCGTTATCGACGAGGTAGATGATGACGCCGTCAAGCTCGAGCTTTTCGATGCCGACGTATTGGCTGCGCCAGCCGAGGTCGATGGAAAAGCTGAACAAATGCGTCACCAGCTCGCCGAATTTTTCCTTGACGACGCGGTGATAGGGCGTTATAACCCTCGCGTCCACGCCGAGGGCGGCGAGGCTCTTGGGCAGGGTGCCGACGACGTCTGCAAGCCCGCCGGTTTTTGAGATGGGCGAGCATTCCGCCGAGACGAGAAGCACGGACGGCGGCGCGGCGCGATCCTTTGATTGCAGAAGCTTTTGAAATTCGCGCTTCATTTTTCTCCTCTCTCCGGTGTGAACCGGAACCAAACCGCCGACATGGGCGGCAGTGTGATTTTGGCCCTGTAGGGCAGATTTACAAAAGGCTGAGCGAGCGCCTTGGCGCTCTTTTTAAGGCGGGAGCCGAGGCCGCCGTAGACCTCGTCGTCCGAGCAGAGAAGCTCGCGCAGAAGGCCGGGGCCGGGCAGACCGATGACAAAATCGTCGTAACGCACGGGGGTGAAGTTGCAGACGCAGACTATGCCGCTGCCGTCCCGCCCGCGACGCAGAAAGGCGACGGAGCTTCTGTCGGCGTCGTCCACATTCAGCCAAAGGAAGCCGTCCCACGAGGTGTCAAGCTCCCAAAGCGCGGGGTATCGGCGGTAGAGCCTGTTCAGCTCGCGCACATAGAGGCGCATCCCCTCGTGCTTGGGGTAGGCGAGCAGGCACCAGTCGAGCTGCTTTTGGTAGTCCCACTCGATGAATTGGGCAAATTCCGAGCCCATGAACATGAGCTTTTTGCCGGGATGGGCGAACATATAGCCCCAAAGCGTGCGCAGCGCGGCAAATTTGTCGTCATACTCGCCCCACATTTTGTCGAGCATGGATTTTTTGCCGTGGACGACCTCGTCGTGGGAGAAGGCGAGAATAAAGTTTTCCGAAAAGGCATACATCATGGAGAAGGTGAGCTTTGAGTGGTTTTTTGAGCGGAAATAGGGGTCGAGCGCCATGTAATCGAGCATGTCGTGCATGAAGCCCATGTCCCACTTGAAGGAGAAGCCCAGCCCTCCGACCTCCGGCGGAGCGGAGACGAGGGGGAAGGAGGTGGATTCCTCGGCGACCGTGACGGTGCCGGGGTATTCGGTGAGCACTGCGCGATTCAGCTTGCGCAGCAGCTCGACGGCGCCGAGGTTAATGTTGCCGCCGTCGCGGTTTGGTGTCCACTCGCCGTTCTCGCGGCCGTAGTCGAGGTAGAGCATGGAGGACACGGCGTCCGCCCGCAGGCCGTCAACATGGTAGACGTCAAAGAAAAATACAGCCGAGGAGACAAGAAAGCTCTGAACCTGCGGCTTGCCGTAGTCAAAAATCATCGTGCCCCATTGCGGGTGCTCCGCCATGCGCTGCTCCGAGCACTCGTATAGGCATGAGCCGTCAAAGCGGCGCAGTCCGTGCGCGTCGCGCGGGAAGTGCGCGGGGACCCAGTCAACGATGACGCCGATGCCGGCGCCGTGGAGCCTGTCCACAAAATACATGAAGTCCTGCGGCGTGCCGTAGCGGCTCGTGGGGGCAAAGAAGCCGGTGACCTGATAGCCCCAGGAGCCTTCAAAGGGGTATTCCGTGACGGGCATAAGCTCAACATGCGTGTAGCCCATGTCGCGGCAATAGACGGCAAGCTCGTCCGCCGCGCGGCGGTAGTTGGGGAAAACCTCGCCCTCCGCCTTGCGCCATGAGCCAAGATGCAGCTCGTAGACGGACATGGGCGAGTGCTGCGGGTCCTTTCCGGCGCGGGCGGCGATAAAGTCGCCGTCGCTCCAGCTGTAGCCGTCAAGGTTCCAAATTTTGGAGCCGGTGGCGGGGCCTGTCTCGGAGTGAAAGGCATAGGGGTCTGCCTTGAGCGTCTCCGTCCCGTCCGCCGCGAGGATGCGGTATTTGTAAATCATGCCGTCGCCGAGGCCCTTTACGAGCGCGGACCAAATGCCGCTCTCGGAGGGGAGCATGGGGTCGGCGTCGCCGTCCCAGCCGTTCCAGTCGCCGACAACGGAAACCGACGCGGCAGAGGGTGCCCAGACCGCAAAGCGGTGAGCGCCTGCCTCGGGAATATAGCGGCAGCCGAGCGTGAGATAGGCGCGTCTCGCCTCTCCGGTGCCGAAAAGCCAAACGTCGTCGGCATTTATGTAGGTGCCCTGCGGGCCTCTGTGTTCCGTGCTGTCCATGGCCGACCTCCTGTGTAGTTGTTTTTGCGGATTGTATACCATAGCCGCACAGCGGCGTTATGGTATCTGCTTGCAGATATTATACCATATAGACAAGCGAATTGTCTCGAACAAAAGGTTTTTTTCTGTTATAGTCTTTTGACAAGTGCGTCGGGCTAATATATACTGATAGTTAACATTTTTTGCAAAAGCGGCGGGGAGGCGGAGGCTTGATTTATATTGTCGAGGACGACAGGAGCATACGCGAGCTTGAGGCATATGCCCTTGAACAGTCGGGCTATGAGAGCCTCTGTTTCTCAAACGGAAAAGATTTTTTTGCCGCGCTCTCTCCCTCTGAGGCGAGGCTTGTGATACTCGACATAATGCTCCCCGGCGAGGACGGGCTGTCCATCCTCACGCGGCTGCGCGCCCTGCCGGAGACGGCGCATATACCCGTCATGATGATGTCCGCCCTCGGGGCGGAGCGCGACAAGGTGCTCGGCCTCGACCTCGGCGCGGACGACTATATCGCCAAGCCCTTCGGCATCATGGAATTTCTTGCCAGAGCGCGCGCGCTCCTGCGCAGGGGCGAACCCAAGGAACGCATCTCGCTGGGGCTTGTCACCATTTGGCCCTCGGCTCACAGAGCGGAGGCGGACGGGGTAGAGATTGCCCTGACGGCAAAGGAATTCGGGCTTCTTGAGCACCTCATGCGCCGCGCGGGCGCGGTGGTCAGACGAGAAGAACTGCTTGGTGCCGTTTGGGGCTATACCGGCGGCGAGGAAACGCGCACGGTGGATGTGCATATCAGGAGCCTGCGGCAAAAGCTCGGAGAGGCGGGCGAGCTTATCAAAACCGTCCGCGGCGCAGGCTATATGGCGGAGAAAAGACAATGAAAAAACGTCTCATACAAATATCCCTCCCCATGACGGCGCTCACCGTCCTTATTACGGCGGCGCTCGTCGCCGAGGTATGCCTGCCGGGAGCGTGGCTTTCGCGGCTTCCTCTTATCCTGCCGCTCTGCGCCGCTGTTTTTGTCGTCGTCACATGCGCGGCGGTGCTCCTGCTGAAGCGCGCGATAAGAACCGTAAACCCCGATTCCCGCGATTTCCCGGATTATGACGAGCTGCGCCCCCTGCTCCGCAGAATCGACGAGCAAAAGACGCAGCTGCGCGACAGGCGCGACGAGCTTGAGGACAGAGAACGCAAGCTGAACGCCATAACGGTCAACATGACCGAGGGACTTGTGGTGCTGGACGGCGCGGGGATAGTCCTGCTCATGAACCGCGCCGCCGCGCGCATGCTCGGCGCAGGCGAGAACGACACGGCGGGGAAGCACATAGTCGCCGTAAACCAAAACAATCTTTTGCAGGCGGCAGTGCACTCGGCTCTCGGCGGCAGCCCGAGCCGCGAGCTTATTTCGCTCGGCGGGATGAAGCTGCAGGCGATAGCAAATCCCGTTGTGGTGGACGGCGCGGCCCACGGCGCTGTTCTGATGCTCCTTAACGTGACAGAGCGGCTCGCCGCAGAGGAAATGCGGCGGGAATTTTCCGCCAACGTCTCCCACGAACTCAAAACGCCCATCACCTCCATCTCCGGCTATGCGGAGCTTATGATGACGGGCATCGCGAGGCAGGAGGACGTTCCGCTGCTTTCCGAGAAAATATATCACGAGGCAAGCCGTCTCCTTGCGCTCATTGAGGACATCATCAAGCTCTCGCGGCTGGACGAGGACTCCGTCGGCAGCGTTCGGCAGAACATCTCCCTTCTTAGGGCAGCGGAGGCGGTCGGCGAGCGCCTTATGCCCAAGGCGGAGGCAAACGCCGTGCAGCTCCTTGTCTCCGGAGAGGACGCGCATGTCCTTGGCGACGCTCAGCTCATTGACGAGATGATAGCGAATATGGCGGATAACGCCATCAAATACAATCGCCCGGGCGGTCACGTCTCGGTGACGGTCGGCTCACGCGGGAGCGCCCCGTTTGTCACCGTGACGGACGACGGCATCGGCATAGCGCCGGAGCACATGGAGCGCGTATTCGAGCGCTTCTACCGCGTGGACAAGAGCCACTCCAAGGAAACCGGCGGCACGGGCCTCGGACTCTCCATCGTGAAGCACGGAGCCGCGTGGCACCGCGCGAGGGTGGAGGCACAGAGCGTTCCCGACAGGGGAACTACCATCACAATAGTTTTTGACGGAAAGGGAGGACACGACTGATATGAACGATTTCAAAAGCCCGTTTGTCACAAAGGCGCAGATTGAGGAGCTTAGCGAGAGCTTCCCCACGCCCTATCACCTCTATGACGAAAAGGGCATAAGAGAGAACGCAAGGAGGCTTAACGCCGCCTTTGCCTGGAATAAGGGCTTCAGGGAATATTTTGCCGTCAAGGCGACGCCGAACCCCGCGATAATGAAGATTCTCGCCGAGGAGGGCTGCGGCATGGACTGCTCGTCGCTCACTGAGCTGATGCTCTGCGAGCGCGTGGGCATAAAGGGCGAGAACATCATGTTCTCCTCCAACGACACGCCGGAGGAGGATTTCCGCCTCGCGGCGGATTTGGGCGCCACCATCAACCTTGACGACATCACCCATATCGACTTCCTCGAAAAGACCATAGGCAGCATACCCGAGACAATATCCTGCCGCTATAACCCCGGCGGGCATTTCGGCATCTCCAACACCATCATGGACACCCCGGGAGATGCAAAATACGGCATGACGAACCCGCAGATGTTTCAGGCCTACCGCATCCTTTTGGACAAGGGCGCGAAGGAATTCGGCATCCACGCCTTCCTTGCCTCCAATACCGCGACGGACGACTATTACCCCGTCCTTGCGATGCAGCTTTTCCGCCTTGCGGTGGAGCTTCATCAGGAGACGGGCGCGCACGTCGCCTTCATAAATCTCTCCGGCGGCGTCGGCATCCCCTACCGCCCGGACGGGCATAAGCCCGACATCATGGCGATAGGCGAGGGCGTGCGCCGCGTCTATGAGCAGATACTCATTCCCGCCGGCATGGGCGACGTGAAGATTTTTACGGAGCTTGGCAGATTCATGCTGGGGCCTTACGGCTGTCTTGTGACCAAGGCAATCCACCTCAAGCACACACACAAGGAATACGTCGGCGTGGACGCCTGCGCCTGCAACCTCATGCGCCCGGCAATGTACGGCGCTTACCACCACATCACCGTGGCGGGCAAGGAGACGGCCCCCTGCGACCACCTCTACGACGTGACCGGCGGGCTGTGCGAGAATAACGACAAATTTGCCGTTGACCGCTGGCTGCCGTATATCACCCCGGGCGACTACCTCGTCATCCACGACACGGGCGCGCACGGCCACGCCATGGGCTACAACTACAACGGCAAGCTTCGCAGCGCCGAGGTGCTGCTCTGCGAGGACGGCGCCGCCAAGCTCATCCGCCGCGCCGAAACCCCCGAGGATTATTTCGCCACACTTGAGTTCTGAACG
>JAVVTL010000056.1:0-9702 GCA_036653715.1 Oscillospiraceae bacterium | reverse complement strand
ACCTCTTTCAGTGTGGTGCTGTTTGTGCAAAGGGCTTCGTCGAGCACTATCGGGTAGCCGGACTTGGCAAAGGCGGCAAGCTCCGCCTCCTTCGCGGGGGTCAGGTCGTTGCCGGAGAAACGGAAGGTGCGGTTCTTCTCATCCGCAACTGCCTTGTAGTAGGTATTGCTGCCTGATTTAAAGGTATTTTTCTGACCGGTAGTTTGATAGTCCCTGTCGAGCATACCTATGAGCTGGCTGTTAGAGACATATTTGTCGCCGATGTTGCAATAAAGCAGGCCGTTCATGTAGCTGTCGTTGTACTGCGTCGTTTTTCCGTTGTTATTGAGGCCACCAAGACTTGCGCCGATGTATATGAGGTCATAGGTCTCGGTGAGGTCGTCTATCTTGCCGATGAACTCCGCGACGGGCATGGTGACGATTTTGATGTTTTTTGGTGCGCCGTCGCCGAGCCAGCCGCGCACGACTTGCTCGTTTATTGCGCTCTTGTCGGTGCTCGGCTGCAGTTCAAGGACGGTGATGCTCTCCTTGCTGCCAACGCTGCGCTTTCCGGCGTAGTTTATAATGTATCTTATCGAGTTTGCGAGCGTGACCTCCTCCGGCAGGAGGTCTTTTGTCTTGTCGTTCTCGTTTTTGCGGAGGAAGTTCTCGTTCCTAATCTCGTTCAATACCTCCGCAAAGTCGGCTGTTGCGGCAAAGGGGGTATGGAAGTATTTCGTGGCAAAGGCGGAGATATCTCCGCTGTTGGTTTTGAGCGGCGGCGTAAAGCAGAGAATGTTGTTTGCAACGTAGTTTCCGCTCTTTGAGGCAAGCGCGGACGCAAGTCTGCCGATATTTGTTGTCTTTCCCGCGCAGGAATAATCAACGATTATCGGTCGAAGGTCTTTGTTTGCGGCTATTATTGCCGTGGAAACCTCGGTGCTTATGTCGACGACTCCCGTGTATTTATTTGCAAGGCTCTTGCCGTCGGCAAGATTAATGCCGCCGGAGAGGAAGATAAGCTCCGCATCCCGCACATCCTGCACGCTTACGGCGCTTGCAGCGAGGGTTTTGACGCGTATGTTCGGGGCTTTTTCGCCGACATCCCAGTCAAAGACATGGGTTCGGAACCAATTGTTGT
The DNA here is from genome assembly GCA_036653715.1 of Oscillospiraceae bacterium. Classification (GTDB taxonomy): domain Bacteria; phylum Bacillota; class Clostridia; order Oscillospirales; family Oscillospiraceae; genus Scatomorpha. The sequence goes on along the minus strand of JAVVTL010000056.1, from coordinate 8,582 downwards.
TGGTGTAGCCGAGCTTGAACCAAATGCGGTTATACTCGATGGTGACGGATTCGCTGCCGCCCTGTGTGAAGCTGTAGTGTCCCATGCCCGCGCCGACGTATTTATAGTGCATGAGGCTGAAATAGCCCGTGCCGGTTGCGACTGCGGCAAAGTCGTCGGAAATGGCGGCATAAGGATGTGAGGCGTCCCATGCCGCGGAGGGTGCGCCGGTGGCGCTCACGGTGTAGTAGGTAACCGCTTTGTCAAGCGCAAGGTCGGGGGAGCCGGAGGTCCCGACGTAGTAATATCCGGCGGCGGAAGGCGCAATGTCTTTTTCATCGGGCTTCGGTGCGCCTAAGTCGTCAACGCAGTCGTTTGCGGTATTTGCGTATATTGCGGTGGGGGTGGAGGGAAGCGCGAAGCCATCGAGCTTCACAAAGGCGGGGCTATAGTAGTAGCGCCCTTCGACGCCCGCCGTGGAATACTCAAAGCGGTCAATGACCTGAACGTGGTCTCCGCCGCCTGTCGCAATTTTCATGACCTTGTCGTAATCGCCGCCGACTGCGGCCGCGAAGCTGCCGTTGGCGGTTCTTGTTTCGGGGGCTGAAAGCTGAAGCGCTGTCATATCGGCATAGTCTGCGGGTGTCATATCCCAAGGCGTACGCTCGTTGTAGAAGCCGCCCGATGGTAATGAGGTGAGGGGCGTGACTGTATCGCTGCCGAGTATGCCGAGAGACCGAAGGTAGCCCTGGATTTTATTGGCATACTCGGAGCGAGCTCCGGGAGCGGTCAAGCCCGCGAGGGCATAGCCGATGCTCGGCTCCTGACCGGCGACATAATAGCCGATGGTGCCGCTGCCCTCCTCGGGGACAATCTCGAGTATGTCATAGCTGCCCGCGCCGGACACGGAGGAGAGAATGTCCTCAATGTGCGGCAGGGAGGTGAGCGCGAGCGCCGTCCCGCCGGAGAGTGAAAGGAATATGGCGAATATCAGCGTCCCGCAGACCGCGAGGACGCCAAAGGCTTTTATGGATTTCTTTTTTGTTTTCATACTGCTGCTCCTCTCTCTCAGGCGGAGGGTATAACCGCGCTTATCAAGTCCGATTCTGTGGCGGCTGTCTTGGGGCTGTTTCGCAGGGCGATGGTCTCAACGCCCTCATAGGTTTTGCCGAAGCGTGAAAAGCTTATGGTGACGTTTATGGCATCGCAGGTCGGCTTTTCGCCGCCTGTGCCGCTGATGGAAAAGCCGGTGACGTGCCCCGTCATAAGCCCTTCCTCGGCTTTGGTTTTGTCGACGACGGAGGTCACGCCGGTGTATTTCGTGTAGTTTATGGAGGTCGCGGCGCTGTCAAGCCCGAAAACGTGCTCGGTATAGCTGCCGTCCGCATCTTGGTTCAGGATATACAGCGTATTACCCGCAAAGCATATGCCGCCGTTGCAGTCCACGGCATAGTCCTTTATCTGATTCATGGCGAGCTGCGACTCGATTTGCAGGCTGACGTTGGCGGAAACCGAGCGATATGCGCCTGAGCCTGCCGAAAGAAAGCCGCCGACGGCGACGATGATGATGGAGAGTATCGCCAGCGAGACGATAAGCTCAACGAGAGAAAAGCCCCTGTTGTCGTCCTTCATGCTCATCCTCCCAGCGTGTGCGCCCCTGTGGAGGGGACGAGTGTGATGACATAGCTTCTGCCGCCGCCCGCAATTTTTATGGAGGAGCAATTGTCGGGGGAAAAGGTGTTGCCGCTGAAATCAAATGCGCCCGTGTCGCGGGAAAAGGAAATTTTGAGCGTATTTGTGCCGGAGATGGGGGTGTCCGTGCCATTTACGGTGTAGCTCACGGGCGCGCGCTCGCCGCCGACGACGTCGTCGGAGACAAGAATGTCTTTTTCAAAGAGCTTCACATGCGTTTCGCCGTTTAGGGCGGATAGCTCGATATAGACCTTTTGCGCGCGGCTGAGGGCGTAGATTTTGCACTTGGATATGGAGGCGTCAATGCTGCTCGCCGTTTTTTTTGCCTGTGCGGAGGAGACGGTGGAAATGGAGAGCGAGGCGAGGCCGACGCAAACGCCGATTATGGCGACGACGACCATCAGCTCTACGAGCGTGTAACCGCGGTTATTCTTTTTGATGGCTGCCGCCCCCTTTCGATTGAAGCTGTCAGGATTTTTTCCAGTTGGAGTACTTGACAAGGTCCTCAAGATTCCAGCTCAGACCGTCGTTGCTGCTGCCGCCGACACTCCCGGTGTTGGAGCCGTCGTTCAGGCAGCTCAGCAGGGTGCGGCCGTTGCAGGTGGCGTTCATGGCGGAGGCGACAGCGCTCGCATCCGCGCTGATGTTGCCGTTCATGATGACACTTTTACCCGCGATTATCAAACCGCTGAAGCCTGTTGGGGGGACCGTGACATTGCCCGTGGCGATAATAATTTTCTCGGTGCCATCTTTGATGTAGGTGTAGTCGCCGTTCACGACAATGGCGAGAACGGTGCCGGAAGCGTCGGTAAACTCCGCGGGCTCCGTTCCGCCGCCGGTGACGGCGGTGACGGCGGTCTTATTGACAAAATAGTCATACGGATTGGTGACGCCGACGGGCGGAGCCTTGACGTCCGAGAGGGTGACGCGGCGATTGTTGAACTGGCTGCTGTAGCTGCCTGCGAGCAGTCGGAGGTCGCCGGAGCCTTGGGCAAGACCTATATTATCGGGAGCGGGAGTGCCGAGCGAGCCGGAATAGACGTTGCCGGAGCTGCTAACGGAGTTTGTCGAGCGGTAATAATCGGAATATACCTTGAGATAAGAGGAAATCTCGGTCTTGTTTTCGTCGAAATAGCCCTTAAAATACGCGTTTGCGTCAGTTTGATTCTTGAAGGTGAGGAAGAAATAAACAATCTGTTCGCCGGAGTTGGAGCCGGAGAGGGCGACATATACAGCCTTGGCACCGGAGACGTTTTTGTAATACGGCTGCTTCAGCTTCTTAATTCCTGCCATTATATCCTCGGAATAATTGGCGTCAAACTGAGTTTTTGTAAGACAGGGGTTTGTGGCGGCGCCGACGGGCAGGCAGCTTGAGGGCACGAGATAGGCGAGCTGGTCGCTTCGCGCGGCGACGGATTGGCCCATCGCGTAATCCGCGTCGCCGGTGTTGATAAAGCCGCAGCCGGCGAGCATCAGGGAGTTGAGGCCGGACATGTCGAGCTTCGTTTTGCGTCCGTTAATGAGGATGGAGCTGCTGTGCGCGGCGGTATCGGCAAGCGCGTTGTCCGTGTAGCCGAAGCCGCAGTAGCTGCCGGAGAGCGTGGCGGAAGCGCCCGCGCCGTTCAGCGCGAGGTCGTCCGCGACATAGACGTCGCCGCTAAGGTTTGCAATGCTTTTGTTGCCGTCGAGCGTGACGCTGTCGGCCCAAAGCGCGGCGCGCTTGGCGGTTGCGTTCGCCATCATATTGAATTGCGCACCTGTGCCGATGGATAAGTCGCCCCCGCAGGTGAGCGTACCGTCGGAAAAGCTGAGCTTGCCGCCGTTGACGTAGACGCCGCCGCCATAGGCGTTGCCGGATAGCGCATAGTTTCCGGTGCTCGCGTAGATGCCGTCTTTTGCTATGACGGAATAGAGGTTCATGCCGGTATGGGAGTAGCCCGGCGGGGCGTAGGTAAAGGGCGGCAGCTTGATTGTGATGTCGGTGGAGAGGTTTGTGCCGAAGCCCTTGGCGTCCGTGTAGGCGAGAGTGATGCCATTGAGCGTAAAGGCGTCGGCGGTTTTGGAGCAGACGCCGCTGCCCGTGAGCACTGCCGTCACACCTGTGGACGGCGTGATATACGTCTGCAGGGTGGCGGGTTTATAGTTGCCGCTGTTGTCAAAGAGCGCGTCGTTTTTCAATTCGGCGACAAAAAATCCGTGAAAACCGTTTTCAAGGTAGTCCTCGAGGGAGGGGAATTTGCTTTTATCGGCAATCTCGTAGTCTTTGGTGAGCTTGGCGTAATTTTGGAGCACCTCGGTATAGGAGGCGGCGAGGGCTTTGGTGACGGCGTTTTGGACGCCTATGCGCACGTCGCTCATGGCGCTCTCCGCGCCGTAGAAGTTTTCCGTGCCGCTTCTGCCGGCGAGCTTTACCTGAAGCCCGGTGTAGGAGACGAAAAGCAGCGTCGCGCCGAGCGCCGCGATAAACAGCATTGCGACGAGCACGGTGATGAGGCCGCTTCCGCGGTTGTCGCCGCGCAGGCGTGCTGAAATGCATTTCATGTCTGCTTTCCTCCCGTCGTTGGATTTTGCGATTAAATCAGTCGAGCTTTGTGGTTTTAAGGGTGTATATGGGCGGAGGATTTTTGACGCCGGTGGGATAGACGTTTATAGTGACGTCATAGAGCCTGTTGACAGGCTCGGCGTCCACGAGCTTCGCCGTATAGTCCGAGCGCTCGTACCAGACCTCGTCCTTAAATACGCGGAAGGTGTATTGACCCTTTGGGACGTTGCAGAAGACCTTAGAGGTGTCCACAAGCTCATCCTTGAGCTGGACGAGTGCGCGATAGGTAGGCAAGAGCGTCTTGGTCTGGGCGGCGAGAAAAATCGAAACAGGCGTAGTGCCCGTGTGCTTTATGGTGACGGTGTCGTTATAAAGGCCGTCCTTTTCGGTAGAGGTGCTGAAGAAGAAATAGAGCGAGGCAAGCTTTTTGCCGCCCTCCTCGAGTGTGCCGGAGTAGAAGGTGGTGGGGCCGACGGGATAGGAAATCGCCGCGGGCGTATCCTTGGCGTCAATCTTCCCGTCGCCGTTGGAGTCATAGTTGACGCGCGCCTCATAGGTATAGACGCAGCTGTATTGGTAGCTGCGGTCGGAGGCTTCGGCGATTGTTATATCAATTGAGCGGGTTTGTTTGTCGAGAACCGCCGTGGCACCGTAGCCTGCGGCCTTGAGCGCGAGCTGTGCCTCCCCCTCGGCGTCCGGGTCCGCGCCGCCGCCGGTCTGCGAAAAGACTGCGTCCATCGGCGTGTATTTTGTGACGTCAATCTTTTTTCCGGGGGAATAGAAAGTTTCGGAGAGAATAGCGGCTGTGGCGGTGTATTTTCCGTTGCCGAGGTCATTCAAAGAAATGTTATACAAATCCGCGTTTGAGGTGTCTCCCGGCGCAGGGGAAATCCATGGTTCCGTTGTGTTGCCGGTAGCGTTCCATGGCTCGGCGGGGCCAATCGCGCCCTTGCCGATGGCGGATATGCTGTTTGCCTCGATTTTCTCGGCGATGCTCTCGGCTATTGCGGTGACCTCGCCGATGTCGTAGCTTTTCTTTGCCGTGCGGGCGGAGGTGACAAAGCTGTGCAGCAGGGGAGCGACGATAATGCCGAGAATTATTATGGAGAGCAGCAGCTCGACGAGGGAGAAGCCCTTGTCGTCAAGGCGTGTTGCGCGTTTTTTCACGGGGCGTTCCCCCTTTCATGGTGTTTAAATCAGCCGATTATGGTGGCGTCCCCTGCCTCTGCGGCGGGGGTGAGGGTGCCAAAGAGATTGTCCTTTCCGAGCGGGACGGAGGGCACCTCGGTGGGTGAATAGACGTCGCCCGCGCCGGAGATGAAGTATTTATTAAAGGTAAGGTCGCCGGTCAGCTCGCCGGTCTCGGAGTCAAAGGTGACGGTCACGGACTCGAGCGAGGTGCGCGTGCGGGTTTTGCTTATGTAGTCAATCATATCCTTCAGCTCCTGATAGCCGAGGGTCATGGTGGCGGTAGCGCCGCTGCGCCAGGCGGTGACGTCGCGCAGTGCGACAGCGCCGTTTTCGGCGACGCTGACCTCCTGGAATTGGAGGATTGCCTCCGCACCCGTGAAGGCGACGCCGGTGAGGCGCAGGCCGGTTTTGTCCTGAAGGGTGGTGGCGTACATGATAAGGTCCTCGTCGCGTATTGCGGAGGGGTAGTTGCGCAGCTCGCTGTCCATAAGCTCGGCGGCGGTGTCGATGCCGGACTTGTAGGCGTCAAGGTTTGCGTAATGACCCTGCAGCTCGCTAAGCTCGGGGGCGAGGGCGGCAATTTCCGCGTCCACGGCCTCGGTTTTGGCGATGTAGGGGTTATAGATGGCGAGATAGGCGACAAGCAGGAGAATAATGCCCAAGAGAATGAGCAGGAGCTTGGCGTCGCGTTTACTGATAGTCATATTCCTCATTCCTCCTTAACCGACAGGTGCTGCGGTGGGCGGGGCGACAGGCTCGGTAAGTGCGGCGTCGGTGGCGGCCCCATCGACAATCGCCGTCTCGGGCAGCTTATAGGCGCAGCTCACGGAGAAGCTCACGTTGGTGATGCCCGCGTCGTCCGTCTCCTGCGTCGCGGAGCTGATGGTGATGTCCCCGATGCTCTCGAAGCTGCGGAGCTGAACGAGCACGACGGCGACGTCCTCAAAGGTGGGGACGGTGATGTTCATGATTACGCCCTCTCTCGCACAGGCGGCGGAGAGCAGCAGGAGCTGTGAGGGCATTTTGGACTCAAGCTCGTCGATGAAGGCGGTCAGGCTGTCGTTCGGGGAGGCGATGCCGTCCGAGAGCGCGGTGAGCGCGTCCGCGCCCGCCTGATATTGCAGATAGACGGTGTAGATGTCGCGCACATATTGCAGCTCGGCAATCTGCTGTTCAAGGTCGGCCTTCTCGCGCCGCGCGGAGGAGTAGCCGATGAGCGACACGGCGGAGAGAATGAGCGCCACAAGGAGGCAAGCGCCGCAGATGATTGCGCCGTCGCGCAGCATATCCTCGTCGGACTTGACCTTGTTCTTGCGATTTTTCTTTTTGTCCGTCTTGAACTGGGGTGGGATGAAGTCGAGCGGCTCGATTGAGCAGCCGATGCAGGAGATATAGAAGGAGGCGCTGTCCGCCTCGTTTGCAAACGAGGTGATGCCGGGGATGCTGTCAAGGTAGGTGGTGGGCAGGCCTGTGCCGTTTGCGACCATCTCCATAAGACCGGTGAGGTGACTGCAGGGGCCCATGAGCACGACGTTTTCGACCTGCATGTCCCAGTGGTTGGAGTTAAAGTAGTCGGAGCTGCGGATGATGCTGCTGACGAGGCGGGAGAGATTTTCCGTCACGTCGAGCGGGCGCAGGAGGCCGTTTTTGAGGAATTCCGGCTCCGCCGCGCTGCAATCGTGGAGCGCCGCGACGTATTCGTCGCCGCTTCTGTCGGAGGCGCTGAGGTAGCTCAGTATAAGCTCGTCGCCGCCGAAGGTGAAGGTGCGCTGCAAAAGCAGGGTGCCGTTTTGCATGAAGGAGATGTAGGAGCTGTTGCAGTCGGCGTTCACATACATGGTGACGCTCTCGTCGTCAAGGGTCTTCAGCGCCTGATACTGGCTGTTGCCGGAGAAGTCAATCGCCTGTACCGTGAGCTTTGCCTGCTCGGCGAGGATAAAATACGTCTCAAGCAAAGTAAGCGGAACAGCCATGACGAGCACGCGGCAGCCGGCGTTTTCCCCGGATTCGGTGCGCTCGAGCAGGCTGTAGGTGACGTGGTATTTGGATAGGTCAACGGGGAAATAATCGGCGGCGTTGGAGTCGACGATGCCCTTGATGCGGTTGTCCTTCACGGGGGGGAGCATGACCTCGCGGGAGGCGACCTTGCTCGAGGTGAGGGCAAAAACGACATTTTTGGTGTCGGCAAGCTCGTGGAGGGCAAGCTCCTCCGAGAGCTTTGCGGCGAGAAGCTCGGGCGCGGTGATGTTCCCGTCGGTGACGGCGTTGTCCGGCGTCTGGAACATAAAGCTGCTCTTTATTTGGTAGGATTTGCCCTTGGGTATGGAAAGGCATACCTTGGTCAGTCTGTCGCCGACCTCGATGTTCAAGGCCTTGCCCTTGGAATTCAAATTCATATGACATATCCCCTTTATCTACGGTTCACAAGGAACGGATTCGCAAAATTAAAACAGGCCGAAGTACCAATTGAGCGCGGTGTCGCCCCACATGAGAGCGAGGAAGACGCCGGCGGAGAGGTAGGGGCCGAGGGCTAAACTGTGTCCGGCTTTTTTTGCCGCCATGAGCGAGAGATGGACGACGGAGCCGATGCAGCAGCCGGCAAAGAAGGCGAGCACGACGAGCTTCCAGCCGAGAAAGAGGCCGCAGACCGCCATAAGCTTGATGTCGCCGCCGCCGATACCGCGCCCGCGGGTCAGGATAAGGATGAGGTACAGCGGGAGGCTGACGGCGAAAAAGCCGATTACATAGAGCGGCCAATTATTCAAATCGAAAAGCACCCGGACAAGGCCGAGGACGAGGATGAATATCGTCGTCCCCGGCGGAATCTCGCGGGTGCGTGCGTCTATGACGCTCAAAACTATAAGTGCGGAGCACAAAAAACACGCCGGGAGAAATTCGGGCGTAGGCCCGAAGCGCCAAAAAAGTGTTATCCAAAGCACGCCGTTTGCCGCCTCAATTAGGGGGTATTGGGCGGAGATGCGGCTCTTGCACACGGAGCAGCGGCCCCGCAGGAAAAGGTAGCTGAACAGGGGAATCAGCTCAAACCAACGGAGCCGCTTGCCACAGCCTGTGCAGTGGGACGGAACGGTCACAATGCTCTCGCCCTTCGGCAGACGGAGGATGCAGACATTGAGAAAGCTGCCAACCGTTATGCCGAACGCAAATATTGCTATGTAGA
>JAVVTL010000055.1:0-9891 GCA_036653715.1 Oscillospiraceae bacterium | reverse complement strand
AACAAAAAAGACACCCTTTGGGTGTCTTTTTTGGAGCTGCTGCCCAGATTCGAACTGGGGACCTCATCCTTACCAAGGATGCGCTCTGCCGACTGAGCTACAGCAGCATATAATTCCCCTCGGGTATTACCCGAGGGGTGGCGACCGAGAAGGGACTCGAACCCTCGACCTCTAGCGTGACAGGCTAGCGTTCTAACCAACTGAACTACTCGGCCACAGGCGCTTTTGTAATATACCAAAAACCTCGCCATATGTCAAGATGGTTTTTCACTTTTTTGCATTTTCGCCTTATTGCGAGCTGTCGGCTTTTGTGATAGAATGCGATATACGTTCAAATTCAAAAGAAAAGGAGGCCTCCGTCTTGAAAAAACGCGCAATTGCCCTACTGCTTGCTTTCCTCATCATTTTCTGCGCCGTTCCCCTTCAAAGCGCCGAGGCCGCCTCCGACGTCTGCTTCATCGCCCTCAACGACTCCCTTCCCGAGCTTTCAAGCTACGCCTATTCACAGCGCTCAACCGTCTACGTCCCCTACAGCGTCTTTGAAACCTATCGCATATACCACTCCTACTACGCCAGCGGCAACATCGCCACCCTCTATACCTCCTCAAAGCAAATATACTTTGACCTCAGCAACGGCAACACCTACGACGGCGAGGGCAACTACTACTCCACCTCCGCCATTTTTCGCGGCAGCACCATCTATGTCTCCGTCTCCTTTGTCTGTCTGCAATTCGGCCTCTCGTGGTCATATATAAACGGCACCGACTCCGGCGATATCTGCCGCATCAACGACGGCGGCGCCAGTCTCTCCGATTCCCAGTTTCTCTCCGCCGCGAGCACCCTTATGGCCGCCCGCTATAACGCCTATCTCGGCATCACCACCCCCGGCACCCCCGGCGACAAGCCCTCCGGCGACACCCCCGGCGAGCGCAACGGCTGCGACGTATACCTGAGCTTTCAGGGTATGCCAAGCTCCGCCCTGCTCGACACACTGCGCATAAAGGGCGTCAGCACCTGCTTCTTCCTCACTGCCGACGAGGTTCAAAATTCCCCCGACACCGTGCGCCGCATAGTCGCCGAGGGCCACTCGCTCGGCGTGCTCTGCTCCGGCGACCCGCTCGCCGAATACAACGAGACCTCCGCGCTCATTTTTGAGGCCGCGCGCATAAGCACCCTCCTCATAGCCTCCTCTGCCGACGAGTGGGACGACGCCTGCAAAAAAGCCGCCGACCGAAACGACCTTGTCTTTTGGGACTACACCATAGACGGCGTCAGAGGCGGGGCCGGCGTATCCTACGCCTCCTACATCACCGCCTACCTCGGCTTCAGCTATGACCGCGCCGACGTGCGCATCCTCTGCTGCGACGCGACCGACCGCTGTATCTCCTCCCTGCTCAGCTTTATTATCACCAACAGCTATAATCTTCGCGAGCTGCGCGAGGTCGAAAACCCGCGCTGACCTGTTCACGCCCCTTTCTTTGGGCAAACCACAGTTTTTCCAAAGCTTCCGAACGGAAAATTACAAATACCTTTGAAAACGCCCGTTTAAAATAAGCGGGCGTTTTTTCGCCGCGTCTTATGTTTTGTGGTCAAATCAGAACCACTGCGTATTTGCCCGTAAATCAAGCCCGTTAAGCGCTTGTTTGACGCATTTTATACGGAAATCAAACTTAACGAGCGCTTTATGTTGTTAATTTGTGTTTGACAATTAACATACTTTTTGGTATCATTTGCTTTAAGAAGATTGTGCGTGACCTGTTTTTTTGTGGCAATCGCACAATAAATTCGTGGGGGGGTTGCAAATGAGAGATTTAAAGCATCTGATTTATTTTGAAGACCTGCTGCAGGAGGCGAACAACAGCCTTGTGAAGCAGGCGAAGGACGAGGGCAAGCTTGCCTTGGGCTACACCTGCTACTTCATGCCGGAGGTGCTGCTTGACCTTGAGGGCTGCTTCGGCGTGCGCTTGAGGGCGCCGAAATGCACGTCCCCGGACATAGCCACATATTACATGTCCGGCCGAACCTGCCACTATGGCCGCAGCCTGCTGGAGCGCGCGCTTGAGGGCGGCTTCAACTTCCTTGACGCCCAGCTTGCCACGGAGACCTGCACCGTCACCTGCCGCTTCCAGGAGCATTTGCAGATGATGGACGTCATCCAAAACCCGAATTTCTTCTGCGAATTTACGGACGTTCCCTTTAAAAAAACCGAGAACAGCTTTGAGCACTATCGCACGCAGCTTGAGGCGCACGTTCTTAGGCCGCTGCGCGAAAAATTCGGAGTGGACACCTCCGACGCGGCGCTGCTTAAGGCCATCAAACAGCACAACGAGGTCTGTCGACTGATGAACGAAATCGGCAGCTATCGCAAGCTCGACAATCCCACCATCACGGGCTATGAGTTCCACGTCATCCAGCTCTGCACTCTCACCTGCCCGAAGCAGCTCCTGCTCCCCTACCTGCGCGAGACTGCACAGGAGCTTAAAACCCGCGAGCCGGAGCCTAAGCCCGCCTTCCGCTGCAAGGTGCTCCTTGCCGGCTCGGAGAACGACGACCCCGAATTCACAAAGCTCATCGAGAGCTGCGGTGCGCTCGTCGTCGCCGACCGCTACTGCTACGGCTCCATGCCCGGACGCGAGGAAATAATCGTCGCCGAGGGCCAAGCTCCCTTGGACGCCGTCGCCCGCTTCTACCTTGAGAGCAGCATGTGCGCCCGCTTCATGGGTCAGGACGAGATGCGCCACAGAAAACAGCAGCTCGCCGACATCGCCCGCGAGTACCACGCCGACGGCATAATAGTCGAGAGCATGAAGTTCTGCGAATACTGGAGCTATGAACGCACAATAGACACCGTCATCATGAAGCGCGACTTCGGCTTCCCCGTCTGCTCCATTGAAAAAGAATATCTCAACACCGCCTCCGGTCAGCTCCGCACGCGCTTTCAGGCCTTCGTGGAGAGCATCGAGATTAAGCACATTCAGGAGGGCAAACGATGAAAAAGGATATCAAAAAGCTCGCCCGCGATTTCCTCTTTGGCAAGCCGCACGGCGAGCGCCGCCTCGGCGAGCTGTACGAGGACAAAACAGGCCTGTATAAGCATCGCGAGTGGCGCGGCGTCAAGGACACGATGTATTACTTCTACTGCATTTGGCTCTACAACTACGGAATGCTCCTCAAGGACGTCTTCACGAGCGACGAGCCGCTCGCCTTCTTTAAGGGCATATGGCGCTACCGCTGGGTCGGGCAGACCTACCTCACCGTCATGCACTGGTTTGACCGCGGCATGGAGGGAATGCGCGGCCCGGCGCTCGCCGCCTCCGCATGGCATTACCGCGCCATGACCAACGAGACTATCCGTCAGTTCATGCGCATGTTTGCCGGCGACTCAAGACTTCACGGCGGCGAGAAAAACGAGCTGTGGTATAAGACCTGGTACCACGACGAGACGGTCAGCGGCAGCATATTCTATCCCTGGCGCGATGTGGCGGACGACGTGTCGCTGCAAATGATTCCGTATTTCGTCACCGTCCATGTCAACTGCAACACGGTCACAAACTACATAGACGCCATCCAAAGCATCGGCCTGCCCGGCGACCCCTGCCCCATGTGTCAGGCGGAGGCCGGCATAGCCGTGCTGGACGATTACCCCGACGTCAGCCCCTTTATCATCACCTCCAACGAGGCCTGCGACGGCTCCGTCGGCACCTCCGTCCTACAGGACTGGTACTTCAACAAGCCGCTGTTCGCCATGCCTCAGCCCATGCGCTTTGACGACCCGCTGGTTCAGAAGCACTGCGCCAACGAAATTGAGGAGTGCTGGAAATTTATCGAGGAGCAGACCGGCATCCCCTTCGACTGGAATCAGTTCGTAAAATACACCGAGCGCTTCAATCAGCTCACCCTGTTCGAGCGCGAAAAGTGGGACGTCGCCGCAAAAACGCCCTATTACCCCATCAACGGCGTCGCGCAGGCGCTCTATCGCATCTACTACGCGCAGGACGGCGAGCGGGATATATGGCACCAAACCGACAAAAAGGTCCGCAAAATCATGGAGCGCTGCGTCCTGAAAAAAATCGAGACCTTCCCCCTGACGCGGCACAGGGTCATAGCTTGGAGCTGTGCGCCGCTCTACTACTCCTTCTGGTGCACCTGGGCATATAACTGCTGGGGCCTCAACTGCATCATCAACATGGACTCGCTGATGTTTGACAAAACCATCCGCACGGACACGCGCGAGAACGCCATGGAGGACCTCGCCACCTTTAACGAATGGGCGCCCATGCGCAGCAACGCCGTCGGCGGCTACGAGCACATCTTCAAGCTCTGGGAGAACATGGAGCGCTTCAACTGCGACATGGTCATGATGTACGACCAGCTCCAGTGCAAGGGAATGCAGGGCATTCACGGCATGTTTGAGGACGAATTCCGCAGGCGCGACATACACGCCATATGGATGCCGCACGCCCTGCCCGACCGCCGCACCGTCTCCCGCGAGGAAATACGGCAAATCATCAACAACTACATGTTCACCGTCATGCATGAGGAGCCGCTTGACCCGTCGCTGCTTGAGTTTGACGATTCAATGGGCTGGTAAGGAGATTATATGAAAGCTACGAAACGCAAAAAACACGGAGCCGCAAAGCTGCTCGCCGCCGCAGTGGGAATAAATGCGGCGCTCTTCTCCGTCTTTTACTTTGACCTTGACGGCAGGCTCCTCTATTACGTCGTCGAGCCGTTTCTGAAGAAGCACTACGACAATATCGAGCGCGCCGACATCACCAAAGCCCCCTACGACGTGAACACGCCGAAGTACGAATATAAGGTATAAAAGTATTTCCCCTCCGACTCGGGTCGGAGGGGAAATACTTTTCAATTCATCGGAATGTCCTTAAAGGCTTTAGTCGCGTCTGTGAGGGGTTTTTCGACCGGCAGGCGTTCCATGCTCGAGGCACCGACAAAGCCCTGCACGCCCGCCTCGCGGATGACATAGGCGGCGTCGTCGGGAAACGCAATCGGCCCGCCGTGGCAGAGGACCTTTATCTCCGGATTCACCGCCCAAGCCGCTACCGCAATCTCCCGCGTGAGCTTTGCGGCGTCCGCGAGCGTGAAAACTCCGCCCTCCTGCCCGACGGTGCCGCCCTTTGTGTTGCCCATGTGCGCGACAATGCAGTCCACCCCCGCCTCCGCCATCTGCGCGGACTCATCGGGATTGAAGACATACGCCATTGTGAAAAGCTCCATGTCGTGCGCGAGCTTTGTCGCCTCGACCTCTCTGATAAAGCCCAAACCCGAGCTTTCAAGGTTGTCGCGGAAATTGCCCTCAAGAATGGCGACGGTCGGGAAATTGATGATGCCGGAAAAGCCCATGTCCTTGACCTGCTTCAAAAAAACATCCATCCTTCTTGTGGGGTCGCTCGCAAATATGCCCGCGATGACGGGCGCCGATTTGACCACCGGCAAAATCTCCCGCTCGCCCATCTCGAGGACTATGCCGTTTGCGTCGCCTATCGGCAGAAAGCCCGCCCACGAGCTGTAGCCCGTCATGCGGTATCTGCCGGAATTATATATGACTATTAAATCCGCTCCGCCCTTTTCGGCGAATTTTGCGGAGATTCCTATGCCCGAGCCTGCGGCGATAATCGGCTTGCCGTCCGCGAGCGTGGCGTTCAGCCTCTCCGTCACCTGAGTTCTTGTATATGCCATGACCGATATTTCCTTTCCGTGTTTGATTCTTCTTAGGTATCGACAAAACCCATGAAACACGAAATTCCATGGGTTTTGCAGGCTTATTGTTTGAATTTATTTGGCGTTTTTCGGGGGGAGAATCTTGTCGGAGGCCTCGCGCAGACCGACCTCGGGGCCGGCGTGCTGATAGACAGCCATGAAGACAAGGTCGGTATCGCCGACGTTCATGGTGGAGTGATATACGCCGTCATGGATGAAGACGAGGTCGCCCGGATTCATAATCTGGGACTGGAAGCCATCCTCGCGCTCAATGGTCTGCTCCGCCTTGCCCTGCATGAAATAGATGAATTCATCACTGCCGGGATGGTTGTGGCGGGTGTGTCCGTCGCCGGGCTTTATGTGGCCGATGCCGACTGCCATGTTGTCCGTGCCGGTCACGCGCGGCTCATTCAGCCACTGGAAGGAGCCCCATGAAAGAATCTGAGTTTCGACGTCGTCGGGTGTTACCATGCTCAAGAACTTTTCCATTATAATTCCTCCTATAATTTAGCGTTTGATGCCCTTGAATGCCGCTGCCTGAGCCTTGATGCCCTTTTCAGCCGCAAAGCGCTCTATGCTCGATGCGCCGAAGAAGCCGTCAATCTCGGGAAGCTTGCTGAGAACGTACTGTGCGTCGTCCGGCTCCGCGATGGGTCCGCCGTGGCAGATGACCATTACGTCGGGATTCACGGACTTGCCGGCGGCGGTGATGGCTCTGATTCTCTCGACGCAGTCGTCAAGGGTGAGAGCCGTTTTCGCGCCGATGGTGCCCTTGGTTGTGAGGCCCATGTGCGCGACAAGAATGTCCGCGCCCGCCTCTGCCATTGCCTTTGCTTGGTCGGTGTCGAAGACATACGGGCAGGTGAGCATATCGAGGTTGTGCGCCTTGCGAACCATCTCGACCTCAAGGCCGTAGCCCATGTCGGTTTCCTCAAGATTCTGTCTGAATACGCCGTCGATGAGTCCGACGGTCGGGAAGTTCTGAACGCCGTTGAAGCCCTGCTCCTTGAGCTGCTTCAGGTAGACATCCATCACGCGGAAGGGGTCGGTGCCGCAGACGCCTGCGAGCACGGGGGTGTTCTTGACAACCGGGAGAACCTCTGCGCCCATCTCGACGACTATCTGGTTTGCGTCGCCATAGGACAGAAGGCCGGACAGGGAGCCGCGGCCCGCCATGCGGAATCTGCCGGAGTTGTAGATGATGAGCATGTCCGCCCCGCCCGCCTCGCTGCTCTTGGCGGTGATACCGGTTCCGGCGCCGACGCCGACAAGGATTCTGCCTTCCTTGCGCTCGTTTCTAAACTTCTCAATGATTTCTTTCCTTGATTGTGTGTTCATTTGACATTCTCCTTATCAAAAAATATTGTGTTGAGTTGAATTACTTTGCCTGCATGAGGTCTATGAGCTTTTGTGCCGCGCTTATCGCGAAATGCTCGTCGTTTATGTCGGTGTCAAGCTCGACAAGCTCGACCTTGGAGGCGTCAAGATTTGTTCTTATGGCGTTAAAGAGAACCTTGTCCTCTTCCGGGCCGTAGAAGGGGCCGCCCTCGACGTCTATCATGGAGACGCCCTTGAGGGGCAGGAAGAACGCAGCCTTGCCCTTGGACATGTTGATTTTTTCGGCAAGCTTCTCGCCTACGCGCTTGTTTTCCTCCGCCGTGGTGCGCATGAGGGTGACGGTGGGGTTGTGCTTATAGAGGTTGCGCCCGGCATGCTGGGGCGGAACGGTATCGAAGGGCCCGAAGTTTACCATATCGAGCGCGCCGACGGACATGACTGTCGGCAGACCGGCAAGCGCCGCCGCCTCGCAGCGCGCCTGTCCTGCGCTCAGGACACCGCCGCACAGCTCGTCGCACCATTCTGTGGTCGTGAGGTCAAGTACGCCGCTGATGAAGCCGTTGTTGATGAGTGCCTCCATCGTCATGCCGCCGGTGCCGGTGGCATGGAAGACGAGAACCTCGTAGCCCTTGCTCTCAAGGTAATCCTTGGCAAAGGTGACGCAGGGCGTCGTAACGCCGAACATTGTCGCGGCTATAATCGGCTTTGTCTCGTGCTTTTCGGGGGGAAGCTTCTCGTTAAGGGTGACCATGCCGACTATCGCGGTCGCGGCGTTTTTGAATATTGTCGTTGAGATGGAGTTCAGCCCCGCCACGTCCACAACGGAGGGCATCATGACGATGTCGCTCGTGCCGACATAGGGGGAGGTGTCGCCGGAGGCGACGGTAGAGACCATGACCTTGGGCACGCCGATGGGAAGCGCACGCATGGCCGGCGTCGCGAGGGAGGTTCCGCCCGAGCCGCCGAGGGAGATTATGCCGTCAAATTTTCCGGCTGCATAGAGCTTGGGGACGAGTAGCTCCATTCCTCTTGCCAGCGTCTCCGTGGCGTAGGCACGATCTTTTTTATCGGCAATTTCCTTGATTGACGCTCCGGCTGCGCGGGCGACCTCGTCGCTTGTGACATCCGGGACGAATTGCGGCTCGAAAACTCCGGTGTTGATGGTGAAGGTTTTGCAGCCGAGGCTCTCGATGTGCTCCTTGATGTAGCGATATTCCAGTCCCTTTGTGTCAAAGGTGCCGGCGATTGCAATTGTCTTCATAGATACGTTCCTTTCCTCAAGTTATAAAATTAAACAGCGGTATGAATTTAACCGATGGTTCAAATTCATACTACTGTTTAATAGTACTAATGTAAATGTGTTTATATATCTTCTTTTTGGCGTTCTGCACTGTCTTAAGGTGCGGATTGCGCAAATATTGTGCTTTTATTATGTGTCACGGAATTATCGGGGGCTAATTTGTGTTTATATTTTGTTTTTCGTATTTGGAAGGGCTTGTGCCGAGATGTTTTTTGAACATTTTTGAGAACTGCGGGTAGTCGGTATACCCAACGTCCGCGGCGATTTCGGAGAGGCTTTTGTCGCTTTCAGACATAATTTCGACAGCTTTTTCCATGCGGTATTTGATTAGGTAGTCCGTGAAGCTGCTGCCGGTTTTTTGCTTGAATTTTGTGCTGAGATAACTGCTTGAGACGTGGGCAATGAGCGCGAGGTCTGCAAGGCGCAGGTCGGGCAGCATGTAATTTGCCGCGATGTAGCTCTTGACAAAGTCAACGTTACCGCCCTTGTCGTCCTGACTCTGCGAGAGGCAGTTCATGACGCTGTTTTGCGGGGTTTCCGTGCTTTTGAAGGCGCGGGTTGTCTCGAGTATGGCTTTTTCGGTGGGGATTCGGTCGAAGGTGGAGCCGCCGATGTAGCCCTGACAGAGGGTGGTATTGTATATGTATTGCATGTCCTCCGGCGTGTTGGCGGGGCCGCCGTAGACCATTTTTATGACGTCCGGGCGGATAGCGTCGCAGATTTCAAAAATCTGTTTGGACATCTCTCGCGCGTTTTCGATGGAGAGGTAGCGCTTCGCGCCCATATGCCCGCCCTTGGTGAAGCCGAAGTGGACGCAAATTATGTCCGCGCCGGCCTCGGTCATGAGCCTTGCCTGCTCCTCGTCGTGGACGAAGCCGATGGTAAAGAGGTCCATGTAGTGGGCAAGGCTGATTGCCTCGACCTCTTTGTCGAAGGAGTTGCCCTCCTCCTCGAGCGCCTCGCGGAACTGCCCGTCGATAAGGCAGACGGTGGGGAAATTGACGATGCCGGAAAAGCCGTTGTTTTTTATGGTGCGGATGTAGTCGTAGAGGTTTATGAAGGGGTCGCAGGCGTTGAGGCCGAAGATGATTGGCAGCCCCTTTATCAGCGGCAGCAGCTCCTTCATGCCGAGGTCCATGACCATGTCGTTGCTGTTTGCGTAGCAGAAAAAGCTCGTGAATGAGCTTCTGCCCATAAATCGGACGCGGCCGGCGCTGAGGGCAAAAATCAAATCCGAGCCGCCCATGGCCGTATAGCGCGCGGTCATGCCCGAGCCGGCGACGGTGCCGATAATGTGCCGGCTTTCGCTTAGCTGCTTATTCAAGTCCCTGAGAATGTCTTTTCTGAGCATAGTTTTTTCTCCATACGTTCCCGACGGCAGACCAATGACAGACGACCCAACCCATGAAAAACCGCAATACGCGCGATGTTTATGCCTATAATATCACCTATTGTATATAATACCACTCCTCCCCCGCCAATTCAAACATCTTTTGTAAATAAAAGCGCCGGACGCAATCGCGTCCGGCGCA
>JAVVTL010000054.1:3288-10030 GCA_036653715.1 Oscillospiraceae bacterium | reverse complement strand
CAAAAATATCGTGCAGCGCCGTTTTTAGCGGTGCTGCACGATAAAATTTTACCTTAGGCTCTGTAGAGCGTTACGCAGAGGATTTTTGCCATGGCGGCGCGGGTCAGGGAGGCGGAGGGGTCGAGCTTGCCGTCGGAGCCGCCGACGATGCCCATGGACACCAGCGTCGCCGTCGCCTGACGCGACCAGTCCTTGAGGGCTGCGCCGTCCGAAAACGCCGTGAGGCCGGCGACGTCGCCCTCCGTATACTCGACCTTCAGGAGCGGCAGGGCGCGGTAGGTGAAGGTGAAGCCCTGCTCCCTTGTCAGGATGCCGGCGGGGTCAAATTTGCCCGTGCCGTCGCCCTTGGCTATGCCGTTTGCCTCCGCCCAAGCCACTGCCTTGGCATAATACGCGTCCGCAGGCACGTCGGTGAAGGAGGACTTCACGGCGTCCGTCGTCGGAGAGCCTGCGGCCTTGTAGAGCATCAGCGTGAAGTCACAGCGCTTCATGCCCGCGTCGGGGGTATATTCCGTCGCCGAGGTGCCGGAGACGACGCCCGCCTCATACAGCTTTTTGACGTATTCGCCCGCCCAATGCTTTTGCATGTCGGAGAACTCGAAGGCGAGCTTTACCGTGATGTCATAGGTGAGCCCTGCGGCGGCGACTGTTATCTTTCCCTCCGCGCCCGGCTTGCCGGAGGCCGTGAACACGCCCTCGGGCGTAACGGTGCCGACGTCGCCTGCGACGGAATACTTGACGGAGGCCTTGTCCATATACACGTCGCGGAAAAGATATTTGACCGAGGCGGCAAGCTTCAGCTCGTCCTTTTGGTTCATGACAAGCGAGGTCACGGCCTTGTCGGTGGCGAGGTTTTTGACGGCTATGCTGTCCGCCTTTGTTATGACGTGTATTCTTCCGCTGCCTGAAGCGCCTGCGGCGGAGAGCTTGACGACGTCCTCCCCCGCCGCGCCCGGGGCGGTATATTTCCCCGCGACAACCGGGCCGAGGGAGGAATAAGCCGTCACATCCGTCGGCGTGGCGATGGTTTTCATGGTGTTATCCGTTGAGAGATAGTGCAGGTCGAGCGTCGTGCCCGCAAGCGCGAAAGCGCCGTCCTCCTTGAGAAAGAGGTTCTCCGCCGCGCCGCTCGGCTTCTCATCCGTGACAAAAAGTATGTAGGAGCAGACGCTGCGGAGCGTCCCGTCCGAAGGGCTGTTGAGGACGCGGCAGGAGTCCGCGCCGGGCGTCAGCAGGCTCATCACCGAGGAGCCGCCGCCGTCCATATTCACGGCGGAGACGCAGCCCATTGAAATCATATCCTGCGCAAGCTCCGCGAGCGTCGCGCCCTTGGAGGCTGTCCTGCGGCCGTCCATGACGTGATAGACGATGGAGCCGTCGGCCTTTATACCCACGGCGGTGCGGGGATTTACGGCGCTGATGTCCTTGTCCCACCACTCGCTGTGATAGACCTTGCCCTCGGAGAGAAGTATGTTCCCGCAGCCGGAAACCCATGTCGCGGCGGCAAGCTTACTGTCCGTGCAGCTTGTGGTCAGCGTCACTCTGTCGCCTATTTTGAAGCTGTCGCGCACAGCGCCCAGCTCGGCTGCCTCGGCGGCGCTGAGGACGAGATAGCCCTCGCCTATGGAGACCGCCGGCTTGTCGGTGATTATCTCCGCGACCTCCAGCGACATGCTGCCGCCGAGCGTCATCTTGCCGTCCAATATCTTGAAGCGCACAAACCAGCCGTTGCCTGTCGTGCGGGTTGAGACGGTTGAAAAATGCTCGCTGAAAAGATACAGGCCGCCCTTGTCGGCACGGGTTTTGTTAAAATGAGTCAGCGGCACCGCGCCGCCCGAGACGGTGTTTGTCAGAGTTATGTTAACCTCGGGCATAAAGGAGGCAAAGGCTCCGTCCGCCGTGAAGGCGAGGGCGTTGTTGCCCTCGGGGGAGGATTTGTAGATGCCGTTTTCCACGACCATGCCGCAGGGGACGCGGGTGTCCCAATAGCCGAAATCGGCGTTCACGGCACCCACGACGTTATAGCCGAGGCCCTTGGCGTATTTTATCATGGAGTTCACATTCATGCCGCCGTAGATGGTATCGCAGGCGAGGACGATGGGATGCACCGAGCTTTTCGCCGCCGTCTCAAGGGTGAAGGTCTCCACAAGTCGGCCGCCGGAGGTTGCGGAGATGGTGTTTTCGTATGTAAGGCCGTCCGCGAGGGCGGTCTTGTTTGAGTAGACGGCCTGTCCCGTCCCCGAACCCGCCGCAAACGCGGGGGTTATGAGGAGCGTGGCGGCGAGAATGAGCGATAAAAGTTTTTTCATTCGGATTCCTTTCGCAGCAGAGGGTTTAAACGTGTCCGTATATGATAAGCCCCGCGCCGTAGGACAGCGCGTTGGCGGCGAGGGTGAGGAGAAAAAGCCGCTTTGAGCGCCCCTCGACAAGCGCGTAGACTATGTATTCCGCAGCTATGACGGCGGCCTCAGACAGATAGACAAAATATGTTATGTTAACCGTTCCCGCCATAGCCCCAAGCAGAAGATTCAGCGAAAGATTGGTTGCTGTATTGGCGCAGACGCAGACGGCAAGAAAAGCCCTGTTGCGAAGGCCGCAGAGCGCCAAAAAAGCGGTTTCAAGGAAAACGGTCAGAATACAGGCGATATAAAGGTTCATTTGCGCTTGCGCACGGCCTTGACGATGAGGACAATGACGATGACCGCCACGGCAATTATGGCAAGCGGTATGCCGACAACGGTGGCTATCATCGGCCCTGCCGCGACATCCGCGAGGGCGAAGCCCGTCAGGCAGACGGAAAAGAGCAGAGACAGCAACAGAATATTAAGGGATTTTTTCATGGTGATACCTCCTTGACTTTGTGTTGCGAATAGACTATGGCTGCAAGCCCGAAGGCGAAGCAGAGGATTACGCAAATTGCCCGCGCGGAGCCTGTAAGTGATATCAGACCGCCCATCAGAGCACCCGGCCAAAGCGCGGAGGCCGCAAGTCCGAAGGCAAGCCCCGGCGAGTCCGGCATCGCGCGGTAGAGCAGCCAAAGCGTCACCGGCATGGAGAGATTCAGCAAAAGCTGCCCGACAAGCGAGGGAGCGGCATATTGCCCGCAGAACGCCGTGAGGAGCGCGGCAGCGGGAATGGAGACAAGCGCGGTTTTCACGGCGCCTATTCTGTCGCAGAGAAAGCCGCCGGCGGCCTTTCCGACAAGGACACCAATTGCCAAAAGCAGCGTGGGCCGTGCGCCGGAGCGCCATGGAAATGGTACGGCTCCCCCGCCTATCGCCCGCACGGCGACGGCAAGCAGCAGCGCCGTCACCGCAAGCCAAGGGACGCTCCCGTTCACGGCCTCGCGGGGCTTTGGTGCCACGGCTGTCGGCTCTCTTGGCATGAGAGTGCATGTGAGCAGGGCGAGGATGGCGTAATATGTGAGTGCGGCGGGATAGAGGGTGCCGAGGGCGAGTCCGAGCGCACCCGGCGCGACAAAGACGCCCAAGGGTGCGGCACGCCCTGCCGAGGTCTTGAGCGTCACCGTGCCTGCGGCGACGTGGAATACGCTGTTGCCGAGGCTTATAACGATGACCCGCGCGAGCCACGGCAGCGGCAGGAGCGCACCCAGCGCCACGACGGCGAGGGCTGCTGCGGCTATCCGCTCATGGCGGCGCAGGCGGTCTGTGATAAGTCCCGCGACGCACTGCGTGGAAAATGCCAAGGTGTTATAGAGTGCCACGGCTATGCCCATGTCGCCCGTTGCCGCCACAGCGCCGAAAAGCGACGCGGCGCAGAGCGCGTCCGTCAAAAGGTGGGCTATTGAATTTATTATAAGACGAAAATCCATGTAAGTCATTATATCATGTAGACGCAGGATATGATATAATGTTTCATACGTCCAACTTATGGACACGTTTTGACTGAAATCAAGATGTGAAAACATGTTTGAAAGAACTATATAGGAGTGCTTCCATGATAACAATCGAGGATCTCAGCCTGCAATTCGGCGGGCAATCGCTTTTCTCCAAGGTAGACCTTCAATTCACCGCCGGCAACTGCTACGGCATCATCGGCGCAAACGGCTCCGGTAAATCCACCTTCCTCCGAATTCTCTCCGGAGAGCTCGAATCCACCTCCGGCTATGTCCATGTTGACCCCAAAGCCCGCATGTCCGTCCTCAAGCAGAACCAAAACATGTACGACGGGCATACGGCTCTTGAGACCGTCATAATGGGCAACCAGCACCTCTACGACTGCGGTCAGGCAAAGGACGCCATCTATGCCAAGGAGGAAATGACGGACGAGGACGGCCTGCGCGCCTCCGAGCTTGAGGAAGAATTTGCCGAGCTTGGCGGCTGGGAGGCCGAGAGCGAGGCCTCGCGCATACTTCAGGGCCTCGGCGTTGACGTGCGCTTCCACGAGCTGCTCATGTCCGCAATCGACCCGCGCCTCAAGGTCAAAATCCTGCTTGCTCAGGCGCTTTTCGGCAAGCCGGATATCATCCTGCTCGATGAGCCCACCAACAACCTCGACCTTCTGAGCGTCGTTTGGCTTGAGGACTTCCTCATGGATTACGCGGGCACAGTGCTCGTCGTCAGCCATGACCGCTACTTCCTCAACAACGTCTGCACACACATCGTGGATATCGACTTCGGCAAAATTCGCATGTATGTCGGCAACTACGACTTCTGGTACGAATCCAGCCAGCTCGTCCAAAAGCTGCTGAAGGACCAAAACAAAAAATCCAGCCAAAAAATCGAGGAGCTGCAGGCCTTTATCGCCCGCTTCTCCGCAAATAAATCCAAGTCCCGTCAGGCGACAAGCCGCCGCAAGCTTATCGAAAAAATGGCAATCGAGGACATGCCCGCCTCCAGCCGCCGCTACCCCTGGGTCGGCTTCAAGGCAGACAGAGAGCCGGGCAAGGACAGGCTTTTCGTCACCGACGTCACCAAGACCGTGGACGGCGAGACGCTCCTCAAAAACATCAGCTTTATCGTCGGCAAGGACGACAAAATTGCCCTCATCGGCCGCAACGAGCTTGCCGTCACCATGCTCTATAAGCTCCTCGCCGGCGAGGAGGACCCGGACTCCGGCATCGTAAAATGGGGCGCCTCCATCTCCCCCGCCTACTTCCCCAAGGACAACGGCCCATACTTTAACGACTGCGACCTGAACATCATGGACTGGATGCGCCAGTTCTCCGAGGACAAGCGCGAGAGCTATCTGCGCGGCTTCCTCGGCCGTATGCTCTTTTCCGGCGACGAGGTCTACAAGTCCGTCAAGGTCCTCTCCGGCGGCGAAAAAGTGCGCTGTATGCTCAGCAAGCTCATGCTCTCCGGCGCGAACTTCCTCTGCCTTGACCAGCCCACAAACCACTTGGACCTTGAGAGCATCGCCGCTCTGAACAACGGCCTCACCGCCTTCCCGCAGAACATTATCCTCTCCACCCACGACCACCAAATGACCCAGACCGTCGTGAACCGCGTGATTGAGATAAACGACGACGGCTCCATTACCGACCGCATCTGCACCTACGACGACTACATGAATCTCTCCGAATAAACAAATAAACCTCGTACTGCCCCTTTGCAGTACGAGGTTATTTTTATCTCTGTGTCACGCGTAATAATTCACGAGGAGGTCAACGCAGGCTCCGTAGCTCTTGAGGCCGAGGGTCTGACCGTTGTCCTGCAAAAAAGCCTCGTATACCTTGTCGGAGACTTTTCTGACCGCCGTGTCGTTGTACTTTTCCCAGTATTTTGAATTGGCGGCAAGGTCGCGGCGCACATTGTCGGAGAGCGTCGCATATACCGCCTCCCACGCCGGCTTATCCGCGGAATAGAGGGCGTTGCCGAGATAGACATAGGCCAAAAGCGCACCGGAATAGGCGAAATCCGCATCATGCGACTCCGCACATGCCAAAATCGCGATAAAGTTGCACTCCTGCTCCGCCGCTATCCCGCGCTGATGCGACAGCTCATGCTCCGCCGTCGCCGGGAGCATGCAGGCGGGAGACGACATGTTGAGGTTCGCCTCGCCCGTCATGGGAAAGAAAAACCCGGTGAAGTTCATCATGCTCATGACGCCCGAACAGAGTATCGGCTTTGGGCGCAGGGGCGCGCCGTCAAGAAATCCAAAAAGCGCCGAGGCACCGTCGAAAACACCCGCCGCGCGGTCGAGGACGCTCTCCCGATTCGGCGCAAAAACGCCGTCCTCTCCGCGCTCCACAAGTGCGCCGTACTCGTTTGCGGCGGCTGCAAAGCGCTCCGTCACCTCCGCCAAAGCCTCGGCGGATATCGGCCCGTCCGACACCCCGGACTGCTCGGTAAAGCTCGGCGCGTAGTAGCAGGGACTCCACAAAAGGCTGAAGCCGGCCCAAAAAAGCGAGGCGGTCATGGCAAGGGTCAATAATGTTATGTAAACACGCTTTCCCTTGTTTTCTTGCGTTATAAGCAGGATTATTGCTCTGATTATGTAAACCACAACAAAGCCCGCCGTCAGCGCATAAATTACCTCGGCGACAGAAAACGGCACAGCCGCGCAGAGCCGCGACATGAAACCATGCCACGGCCTCGAAACAGCGCGGCAGAGCCAAGCCATCAGCGCCGCATTTCCCCGCGCAAGGTAGCAAAACGCGACGACGGCCAGCGCCCCCGCCCCAACAGCCAGCCTCAGCGGACCCAGCCCCCGAAATTTAATTTTCCCGTCCCTCATCTGTTCCATCCCCCGATTATACCACAAATAAGCCGCTTGGTAA
>JAVVTL010000054.1:0-3188 GCA_036653715.1 Oscillospiraceae bacterium | reverse complement strand
TATGGCGCAAATTCGCCGCATGTGGCGGCTGTGATTCTTTGAGCGAAAGAATTACGGCTGCTGCGTGCGGCGATTATTTTATGCGCTTATTGCCCATAGCTGGGCTATTTGGGGACTGAGCTTGTCGTAGCTCCAGAGGCGGTCGCTGCGGACTATGCTGCTGGGGTCATAGACCCTGTAGCCGCGAAAATCTCCGGCGTGTATGACGATGAGGTGTCCGCCCATCGTGAAGTCTCCGGCGGAGACGGAGGCTATCAGCACAGCTCCGTCGGAGAGCGCGGCGTTCATCGAGCGCTTATCCGTGCCTATGGCTCTGCCGTTAAGCCCAAGCTCCGCCGCACCGTCCGTGAAAAGCGACCACGCCGTACCCGTGCCGTCCACATAATAGCCGTTTGCCTCGGAGAAGTCCGAGATATACGCGGGCGTATACTCCGCGTTTCCGGTCAGGCCTATCGCCGCCATGGAGAGGCAGGTCGGCCCGCAGGCCGTGTAGCCCATGCAGGAGCTGCCGTATTCGTGAAATGCCCAGCGGCTGTCGTATTGGACAAGATAGGGTACCTCGCCGCGCTTTGCCGTTATCGCCGCGCCGCCCACGCCCATGGAGTCCGCCAAGGGCGAGAGCAGAACAAAATCAAGCTTCTCCGGCGACATGATGACGGTATTTACCGCCTCGCGCGAATACGCGCCGATATGCTCAAGCAAAAAATCTATTTTGTCCGCATATTTGTGATTTTCCGCCGCAATATCGCGCAGCTTGGCGACGTCGGCGTCTCCCGGGACGTAGGCTCCGCCCAGTGCGGCGAGCTTTGCCTCCAAGTCGCCGAGGTCAATGGCAAAATTCGTCTCGATGTTCTCCATCGGGGCCGACGAGACGTTTCGCAAAAAATCAAAGCCGTCCGTTAACTTATACGCCGCGAGCACAAGGACCGCAAGCAACAGCAGCCGCAGAAACCCACGTCCGCGCCGACGGCGGCGCTTGGGCCTTGAACGCCGCTTATACTCGGTTCCGTATTCTGTCTCATATGCCGTAGCCATTTATGTTTCCCTCCGCGTACTGTATCAACCGTAGTAACACAGAGAATACTCTATCTTCGGACTTTTGTCAAGGTTTTCGACGCATTTTGCCGAGAGAGGCGAAAAGCGCCTTCTCAAAAACCGAGCTTTGCGGAGAGGATGAAGGAGGTGAGGTTCACGATTGTAATGCCCGCATCGTCTATGACATAGACGTAATCGCCGACATATATGCCGCGCATCCCGCCGCTCCAATTGCTTGCCGTCTCCACTCGGGCGCGCAGGAAGAAGCCCTGCTCCGCCGTCCAGCCGTAGATATCGTAGCCCGAGCCGGCGGGGAAGCCTATAATGTTCTTTTCGCTGTCAATTAAAATCGCCTTGTGGTTATAAAGCGCCTCCGACCAGTCCTCCTGAATGGTCAGCTCGCTTTTTGCCGAGACCGCCGCCTTGTCGGAGACGTCAAACATAACCAGCTTCATGCCCTCGGTTGTCTCCGCGTCGTCTGCATCGTCTGCGGCGGGTGTTTTCGCCGTCTCTCTGCCGAGGCCGAACAGCAATCCGTCGCTCCAAAGCTGCAAATACTCGGAAAAGCCCGAAATTTTCAGCTCGCTCATGACTCTCGGCGCATTCGGCTGCGAGACGTCCACGGCAAAGAGCGGGTCAACCGTCTCATAGGTGCAGAAATATGCCCAGTCGCCGTCAAAGCGGACTGAATACACCTGCTCGCCGGGGGCGAGGCCCGCAATGCTACCGAGCGGCTGCATCGTCTCCGCGTCAATCACATAGAGGGCGGCGTTGCTCTCAAAGGGCTTGCCGTCGCGGTAGTTCTCAAAGCCGCGCTCGGCGTCCTTGTAGAGGCTGTAGTCGTAGCCCGAGATTGTCGTGACCACGCGCAGCCTGCCGGCATATTCGTCCATTGAGAACTGATTGTCAATGTAGCCCTGCACCGTCGCGACCGCGCCGGGCGTGAGTGTGCCGTCCGCGCCTATGACAAAGCGGCAGAGCTGCGTCTCACTGCGTCGGGAATAATCGACGACGGAATAGACGCTCTCCGTCCTCGGCGCGGCTTCGGTAAGCGTCTCGCTCCACGCCGAGAGATACAGGCTGTCTTTGTTCATATATACCGTGTCCCCGACGCCGAGGACTGTCTGGCTGTCCGTAAGGGCGGCACTTTTTACGTCGTATACGCCGATGACGGCATAGGAGCTGCCGAGCGGGCGGGGCATGACGGATATGCAGTCCGCGGGGATAACGTTGCTCTCCGCGCCCTTATATACGCGCGGGACATAGGTCTGCGGGTCGGTGCGGTCATAGTCATAGACGGAATAGTCGGAGATGAGGTATATTTTCCCGTCAATCATGCGTGAGTCGTTCATTCCGCCGTCCTGCCCGAGGGTGCCAAGCAGCACGGGAAGCGCGGGATTCGCGACGTCGTATATGTCGATAACGGTTCGGCTTCCGCTGTCATATTTCCAAATGCTGTCCGCGCCCGCGTAGTTTCGCGCGGAATAGCAGTCGGAAAGAACAACGAGCCTGTCGCCGGAAATGTACAGCTGCTTGGGGTTTTTGCCCTCATAGGACCAGCTTTGGGCGCCGTCCGCGCTCTTGTCATAGCCAAGAACGAGGCTCGCCACAGCTGCGCTGTCCGGCCCCGAGGCGGTAAATATTTTCAGCTCATAGCCCGAAAGGACGTAGATGTAGCTCCCGTCCGTCTTGACAATATCGCCCTCATCCACGCCCTCAACCTGCGCGTTGGTGCGCGAATAGTCGCCCCGCGACTCCTCCGGCGATACGGCGCCGTCAACAGCATTGGACGGCGTCAGCACAACAGCCGGACGCTCCCCGCCCCCGCTCCCAACAGCCTTGTCAAGCGTCTCCAAAAGCACGGTATAGTCGTTAATGTATATAAGCGAGCTCTCCTCCGCCCTCTGCAAGCTCGTCGGCACAACCGGCACCGGCGTAAATTTCCCGCCATCCGTCGAAGTCTGCCCACAAGCCGCAAGCCCCAAAAACAGCGCCGCACAAAGCCCCGCCGCAAATATTTTTTTCATTCTCCGCCCCCCGCATCACTCAAGTCCCCTTTTGACGCTCCCCATCCCAAAATGTTCCCCCCGCCCCCGCATCCCCCGCATCCCCCGTCCACGCATTTCCGCCTCAGCGGAAACAGTCCGTCCCCC
>JAVVTL010000053.1:0-10196 GCA_036653715.1 Oscillospiraceae bacterium | reverse complement strand
CGACATGGACAAAGTCTGCGACACCATGATCGCCAACCTCAAAGCGTAAGCGTAAAAACCGGCAGGCACGAAAGTGCCTGCCGGTTAATTTGTCAATAAAGCGGTATCCACCCGATTAAACGCGGGGGAAAAGTTTGAAAATGGGGGCGAAAGCCCCCTTTTCATTTGAAATCCCCGCCGCAGCGGGTTAATCTGTAAAAAATATTTTTTACAGATTAACCGTTGACGCCGTTGCGGATGGATTTGACCTTGTCGTATTCGCCGTTGTAGTAGTTGATGGCGTTGTCCATGGACAGCTTGGCGACGAGGTAATCGGAGGTGTCGGAGAAATAGCCGGAGTGGGGGGTCAGCATGACGTTGTCGCGGCCGAGCAGCTTGCAGGTGCTGAGGTCGGGGTTCTCGGACTCGAGCATGTCGAGCGCCGCGCCGCGGACGAGGCCCTCGTCCAGCGCCCAAACAAGAGCGTCGTCGCTGATGAGAGCGCCGCGGCCCTCGTTGACGATGATGGGCTGCTTCTTGCACTTCTTGAAGGCTTCCTTGTTGAACATGTGCAGGTTCTTGTCGGTGAGGTTCATGTGGATGGAGATGACGTCGGACTCGGCAAGCAGGGTGTCAAAATCGACGAGCTTGACGCCGAGCTTCTCGGCAATCTCGGGGGGCAGGTACGGGTCATAGGCGATGACTTCCATGTCGAAGCCCTGAGCCTTGCGGGCGACGGACTGGCCGATGCGGCCGAGGCCGGCAATGCCCATGACCTGACCGGCTATGCGGCGCAGATGCTTGACAACGCTGTAATCCCAAACCTTGTCGACCTGAACGCTGCGGTCATACTGGCGAAGCGCACGCTGGACGTTCAGCATGAGCGCCATGGTGTTCTCGGCGGTTTCCTGCGTGCAATAGTCGAGGATGGAGCAGACGGCAATGCCCTTTTCCTTCGCGTAGGCGAGGTCGGCCTCGTTGAAGCCGGTGGACTGGAAGGAGATGACGCGGCAGTTCTTCATGGCGTCGATTTCCTTCTTGCCAAAATAGACGTAGCCGTCAACAATGATGTCGGCGTCGGCTATTTCGGCGTAAAAGGCGTCGTTGTTGTCGCTGTGCTCGTCATAGACGGCAATCGTAAGCTCTGCGCCCTCGGGGCAGCAGGACTGCTCGACGCTGATATTCCTGTCCTTTGTGTAAGGGACTTCGGTCAATACAATTTTCATAATGTGTCTCCTTAATAAATTATTTGATTGCGCCGTTTTTGCGCATTTCGGCTATCTCGTCCGCAGAGTAGCCGATGGAGGCAAAGACTTTGTCCGTGTCCTCGCCGACCTTGCCGGTGGATTTGTACTCGCGGCGGTCATAGGCGCTGAACTTCACGGGGGGGCAGGGCAGAATTGCCTTGAGCCCGTCCGCGAACTCGACCTCCTCGACGTAGCCGTTTTCGAGTGCCTGAGGGTCCTCGCCGATGTTGCGCGTCTCGCAGGCGGTTTGGCAGGCGACGTTGTTTGCGCTCAGATATTCGCTCCATTCGGCGCTGGTCTTGGTGGCAAATATCTCATTGAGCTTTTGGACGCATTCCGCGACGGCGTCCGTCTCCGCAAGAGCCTGAAGGCTCTCGTAGCGGGGGTCGTCGGTAAGCTCGGGGATGCCGTAGAGCTTTGCGAATTTCTCGCGCTCGCGCTTGTATTCGTTGTCATAGACGCCAATCCAAACGCCGTCACGGCAGCGATAGAAGTTGCAGAGGGGGTCCGCCGGGCGCAGCGGGTCGGGATTGAGCACCTTGCCGAACTGCGGCTGGGCGGAGACGACGCCGACGGCGTTGCACCAAATGCCGCTGGCAAAGAGCGAGGTGGTGACGAAGGTACCCTTGCCGGTTCTCGCCTTGCCGAGCAGCGCCATGAGGATGCCGCTCACAAATGCGGAGCTTGTCGCCATATCGCCGAAGGCATAGGTGGGGGTGAAGGGATGGGAGCCGGGCACCTGCCAGTCGGCGATGGGGCCGCTGCGCAGCCAAAAGGCGGTGCTGTCAAAGCCCGGATTGTTGGCGGCGGGGCCCTTGGGGCCGTAGCCGCTGAAGTGGGCATAGATAAGCTTGGGCATACGCGCTGCGAGTGTGTCGTAGTCCAGCCCCATGCGGGCGAGGGACGCCATGCGCACGTTTGTGAGGAAGACATCCGCCGTGCTCAGCAGGCGCAGAAACGCCTCCATCCCCTCCGGGGACTTGAGGTTTATCGAGGTAAGGGTCTTGTTGCTGTTATGCACGGTGAAAAGAGGGTTTTTGTAGTCCTCGCAGATTACATGCTCGGATTCGCCGGCGCGGCGCATCTCGTCGCCCATGAGCGACTCGACCTTTATGACCTCCGCGCCATAGGCGCAGAGCATACGTCCGGCAGTCGGTGCCGCCACGACGGTGGCAAGCTCCAAGACCTTTATTCCCTCAAGGGGCAGATTGTTATTGATTTCCATTGGCTGTTCAAATCCTCCTAAATATGACTGTGGGGGATGGAATTTACCGACCTGCGGCGTAGAAGCTCTCTGCCTTGTGAAGCTCCTCCGCGCTCTGCTTGTGCGTCAGGCAGACGGCAAAGTAGAGGATTGCGGAGACGCCGAACGCCGGCCAAAGTGCGTCGATTTGGAAAATCGCAAGCTCGCTGACCTTGCCGCCGATGAACCACGCTATTGCGATGACGGTGGCGGAAATCATAGAGACAAAGGCGCCGGTCGAGCAGGATTTCTTCCAAAAGAATGCGCCGACAGTCGGCAGAAAGAGGCCGGCTGAGTTGATGGTGAAGGTTATGAGCAGGATGTTCATGATGTCGCGGTTATACCAGCCGAAGAGCGCGCCGAGCGCGCCGATGAGCAGGGAGGCGCCGAAGCCCATGCGCATGAGCTTTTTTTCCGAGACATCCTTGTTTATGAAGCGCTGATATATGTCCTTGGTCAGGCTGGCGGAGGCAGTGAGGATGGAGATATCCGCCGTTGACATTATGGCGCTCAAAACGCCGACGAGTATCAGCCCCTTCAGGCCGTGGGGGAATACGCTGACCACAAGCTGCGCGAGGCAGTTGTTGGAGTCTGCAAGGTCCGGCATGATGAGCTTGCCCGCCATGCCGAGGTAGGTGCCGGCTCCGGCGATGATGAGGACGAGGACGGCGGCGATTATGGCGCCGGACTTCGCGGAGCGCTCATCCTTGGAGGCGATGCAGCGGGTGAAGCTGTCCATACTCGTGAAAAACGAGAGTATGGTGGAGACGCCGAGTGCGAGTATCGTTGACCAGCCCCATTCTCCGAGGCTGAAGTAGCTCGCCGGCAAATCCGTGAGGCTCATGCCCGAGCTTGAGAGGACGGAGCTTGTCATGGGCACGCCGATGATGACGACGCCAAGAATGAGCAGGCCCATCTGGACAATGTCCGTGTAGGTGACGGCAAGCAGGCCGCCGGTGGAGACATAGAGAACGATGACGACCGCCGCCAAAATGTAGCAGATTCCGAGATTCCAGCCGGTAAGTACATTCAGGATTGCGGCTCCCGCCACGAATTGTGCGGCTGTGTAGCCAATCATTGCGAGAATGGTGGTGATGCTTGCCATTGCGCCGTTCTTTGTGTCGTATCTGTATTGGATAAGCTGTGGGAAGGTGATGTTTTTGAGGACGTTGCTGACACGCTTTATGGGCTTTGCCATCACAAAGGCAAAAATAATGCAGCCCACTGCTATGGTGAGAACATACCACACGGCGGTTATGCCCATGCTGTAGCCGTTGGAGGAGGTACCGATAACCGAGGAACCGCCTATCCAACCCGCCATCCAAAGAGCGCCGATTTTAAAGCTGCCCATGGAGCGGCCGCCGAGATAGTAGTCGTCTACGTTTTCCTGTTTTTTGTTGGCATAAAAGCCAAGAAGTATCATTCCGACAAAATATACGAGGATTATGCCGATATCCAAACCGTTCAAAGCTGAACCCCCTATCTTAAAGTTTCGCGGCAGGGACCGGCGGCTTTAAGCGCCGGCCTTGCCGCATCGCATTTATTCGGAGTGCGCGGTCAGTGAATGCTCGCGCCGGCTCTGAAGCACAGGGAGTTTTTGGGGTTGACCTTGCCCTTTTTCTCGAAGTACTCGTTGACCAGGCGGTCAAGCACATCGACGTCAAAGAGGTCGGAGTTGGCGGCAAGAGCGCCCATCATGACGATGTTGGAGCCCTTGGGATTCTGATGCTCGGCAGCCATCTCGACGACGGGGACGCGGACGACCTTAATGTCGTCGCGGTAGGTGCGGGTGTCGGGGATGAGGGAGCTGTTGACGAGCAGAAGTCCGCCCGGACGCAGCTTGCTCTCAAACTTGTCCACAGCGGGGGCGTTGAGCGCAAAGAGTATGTCAATCTGCTTGGCGTAGGGGCTTGCAATCTCGTTCTCGGAGAACTTGATGGTGCAGTTTGCCGTGCCGCCGCGCATCTCGGAGCCATAGGAGGGATACCATGTAATGTTCATGCCGAGCTTCATGCCCGCCTCTGCGAGAATAAGGCCGGACGTCAAAACGCCCTGTCCGCCGAAACCGGCGCAAATCATTTCAACCATTACTTTTTTCCTCCCTTGTCTATGAACTCTCCGACGGGGAAGAACTTTGTGACCTCCGTATGGATATGTTCCTTTGCCTTGCTGGGCGTCATGTTGAAGTTGGTGGGGCAGGGAGAGAGCAGCTCGACAAGGCTGAAGCCCTCGCCGGCCATCTGCTTCTCAAATGCCTTGCGAATCATCTTTTTGCAGGCGTTCATGCCGGCAACACCGACCAGCTCGCCGCGTGCGAGATAAGCTATGTCGAGCTTGTCCAGCAGGTTTACGACGTTGAGCGTGCCGTAACGGGCGGGGTCCTTGCCCTTGGGGGAGGTGGCGGTCTTCTGTCCGGGCAGGGTGGTCGGAGCCATTTGGCCGCCGGTCATGCCGAACAGGGTGTTGTTGATGACGAACACGCAGATGTTGTCGTTTCTGACAGCGGCGTGGACGGTCTCGGCAAGGCCGATGGAGTAGGCCGCGCCGTCGCCAAGGTATGCCATGACGGCGTTCTCGGGGCGGACATGCTTGACGCCGACGGCGGTTGGGATATCCCTGCCGTGTGCCGCCATGATGGTGTCGAAGTTCCAGTAGTCAATATTGAAGGAGCAGCAGGCGACGTCAACGACGGCGAGCAGCTTCTCGTTTATGCCCATCTCCTCGGCAACCTCGCCGATGAGGCGGGAGGCAAGGCCGTGGCCGCAGCCGGGGCAGAAGCCCGCGGTGGAGAAAACGGATTCAGGTGCTTTGAGCTTCATTTATTTGCCCTCCTTTGCCATGAGTGCCAACGCTTTTTCAAGGATAACGTCGGGCTCGGGCAGACCGAAGAATGTGCCGTAAAAGCTGACGGGATAGCCGCTGCCGACGGCGAGCTTCACGTCATCGACCATCTGACCGAGAATGTCTATCTCGACGGTCATGAAGGCCTTGACGTTTTTGCACTGCTCGAAAGCCTTGACGGGGTAGGGCCAAAGCGTGATGGGGCGGATAAGACCGAGCTTTATGCCCTGAGCGCGCGCCATGTTGACGGCTTCCTTGCAGACGCGGGAGCTGATGCCGTAGGCAACCAGCACGACCTCGGCGTCCTCAGCGTGGTAGGATTCCCAGCGCTGCTCGTTTGCCTCGATGGAGGCATACTTGTCGCGCAGGTAGTTTTCGTAGTCGGGATTGGTATAGTAGGTGTTCTGAATCTTGCGGGGGGCGGTGCCGGCCTTGCAGCCGCGGATTGCCCAGTCGTAGGTGTTTTTGTCATGCTCGTGGAATTCCTTCAGCTCAACGCCCTCGACCATCTGTCCGATGGCGGCGTCGGAGGCTATAAGGACGGGATGACGATACTGCTCGGAGAGGTCATAGGCAAGCTCCATCATGTCCGCGTTCTCCTGAACGGAGGCGGGCGCAAGGACGATGGTGCGATAGTCGCCGTGACCGCCGCCGCGGGTGAGCTGCCAATAGTCGCCCTGACCCTGCGCGATGTCGCCAAGGCCGGTGCCTATACGCATGACGTCGATGACGACTGCGGGCAGGTCGGCTGCGACGAGATAGGATATGCCCTCCTGATTGAGGGAGAATCCCGGGCCGGAGGAGCTGGTGAGGGTGCGCGCGCCGGCGGCGGAGGCGCCAAGCAGCATGTTGATGCCGGCAAGCTCGGACTCGGTCTGCACAAAGGTGCCGCCGACTTCGTCCATTCTCCAGGAGAGGTACTCAAGCACCTCTGTCTGCGGGGTTATGGGATAGCCGCTGTAGAATCGGCAGCCGGCTCTGAGCGCCGCTTCGGCGAGAGCCTCGTTGCCTTTCATTAAAACCTTACTCATATTTTCAATACCTCTTAGTTATTCAAGAATCTCAAAGACGCAGTCCGGGCACACACGATAGCAGGAACCGCAGCCTATGCAGAGTGCTTCATCCACTTGGATGGTATTGTAACCCTTCGCGCTGATTTCGGACGAGAAGGAAATTGCCTTTTTCGGGCATTCCTCGACGCAGTAGCCGCAGCCCTTGCAGCGCGAGATGTTTAATTTGACCTTGCTCATAGAAGCCTCCTTGATATATTCAAAAAGCGCTTATGCCTTGGCGGCAGCTCTTTTTGCGAGTTTTTTCGACTGGATAACGGCGAGAATGGCGGCGACTGCGCCGAGAACACCCGTGGCTACGCCATAGATGAGAATTCTGCTGTAGCCCGCGTTGCCGTAGGCGTCAATCCATTTGCCGAACATGGTGTGCACGAACATGTCGGGCAGATAGCCGATGAACGTGGCGATGGCGACGGCAGTGGCGGAGACGTGGGTGGGTATGCCGAGCTCTGCCTGAACGGAGAAGTAGGTGCCCTTGCAGAGGAACATGGCGATGCCGACGAGCAGCAGGAGCACGACGAGCATAATGTCGCTCACGCCGGTGGGCAGAATCAGGAAGATGCCGAGAGTGACGATGCAGGCGATTTGACCGAGGGTCTGCTCCTTGGAGACGGACTTGAAGGTCTTGTCGGCGAGGTAGCCGCCGAGGGGTCCGCCTATCATGCGGCAGCCGTAGGTGCGGATGGTGCCGATGCTGGCGGCCATGACGGCAGACATGCCGAGGACGTTGGTGCTGTAGGGGGTGAGGTAGCTTGCGACGGCGGAAACAGTGACATAGCACCATACGAGGATTGCCATAATCCACACGCCGGGGATTTTAAAGGTAGAGAGATAGTCCTTCACGGTGAACTTTTTCTTCTCGCCCGGCTCGGTGGCGGCGTAGGTCGCCTCCTTGGGCATGAGGAAAAGCACCATCAGGCCGGAGACGAGGGAGAGGATGCCCATGCTGGCGACCGCGCTCTTGAATCCGGTGATGAGGTCGGCACCGCCGACTATTGCCATGATGCCGATCATGACGAAGCTGAGCAGCAGAGATGCGAAGCCGTTGAGAGCTTCAAATATACCGAAAATACGACCCTGCTCGTCATCGGAGCCGGTCATACGAATACCCTTCATGAGAGAGGGCCAGAAGGCGAAGCCGCCGGTAAGACCCATCAGGCACCAGATTATGACGGACATGACATAGCTCTGGTAGGTGAACATGAACAGGAAGCTGAGTGCGGCCTGGCCGAAGATGGAGGCAAGCAGCACCATTTTGGGCTTGAACTTGTCGCCAATCCAGCCGCCGGGCAGGTAGGATATGGTGCAGGCAAGCGCGTAGTAGGTCATCAGTGAGCCGAGCTGCTCATTGGTGCAGCCCATTGCCGCGATCATCTGGTCATAGAAGCTCGATTTCATGTAGGGCATGACGTACATGAAGCCGTAGGCAACGCCCAGAGCGAGCAGCAGCAGGAATCTTTTTACGTTTTTCTTAGACATGTAATTCTCTCTCCTCTTATTTTCTGTATCTGTATTTGTTCTCTCCCGATGTAAATGCGCGGTCTTTAGGAATCCGACGCCTCACCCCTCTCGGTCATCACCAATGAATTGAATTGTATACATGCTGCTACAAACAAATTGGTATGACAAATTATTGACTAAAAAAAATTGTTGTGCTATGCTGTGATTCGGATAATAAGTTGCAGTGCGATGATATTGGTATGACCAATTTAAAAACATGTATACATTTTAACAGCAGTCGCCGAATTTGTAAACCTGCCATTTGCGCAAAATTTAGGCGTAAATTTTGTGGATATTTGATGAAAAGGGGCGAAAATATGAACATTGGCTCAAATACTAACTGTGAAAAAATTGTCGATGTGATTATCGAGGATATAATGCACGGCAAGCTTCTAAAGGGCGAGAAGCTGCCGACCGAGCGACGGATGGCGGAGGACATGGGCGTCAGCCGTGCTTCCGTGCGCGAGGCGCTCAAGAGCATGGAGTCCATGGGCATCACCATGAGCATACAGGGCAGCGGAACCTACATCACGTCCACGCCGGAGATGGCGATAAATCGCCCCCTCTGCGCCCTTTTTGCGCTGAGTCAGGGCACCATAGAAAACGTCATGCAGCTTCGCATAGTCCTCGAGACCGCCGCCTGCTGGGACATAATCGAGACGGCGAGCGACGAGCGTATAAAGGCCGTCTGCGAGCTGTGCAGATACGACTACATAAATCTGCCCGTCGCCGAGCAGACAGTGCTGGACGCGCGCTTTCACGAGTCGCTTGTGAAAATGTCCAACAACTCGCTTGTGAAATATCTCTATATAACCCTGTCGTCGCTCATGGACGTATACCGCGAAAAGGTCCTCGAGGAGACCTATAAGCTCGACGAAAACAAAATCACGCGCGAGGGGCACTACGCCATATGCGACGCGCTCACGGCAAGGGACACCATCGGCGTCGGCCTCGCCATCAAGGAGCACCTTGAGCTGACGGGCGAGTACCGCGAGGCGCTCGTCAATAACGTACAATAAGAACTTTTGAAATACACTTCGGGCTTATATTGCCCCGAACGGAGGACGTTATGAAATTCGATTTACCCGCAAACAGTCTCTATGGTGACAGGCCGATTCCCATCAGCTTCCCGGAAAACTGGGATGTGCACATCTCGAAATTCGCGGGCTACGACACGCCGACGCTGTCCGGCGGGGAGATAGCCGCGCAGGTGCATGCGGCTATAGGCGCAAAGCCGATATCCGAGGGCGCCGTCGGCTGCAAAAGCGCCGTCATCATCATTGACGACATAACCCGCCCCACGCCGATTGAGCCGATTGCGCGCGCCGTCATCGCGGAGCTGCTCACAGCCGGCGTGCCAAAGGAAAACATTTGGTTTGTGGCGGCCCTCGGCACCCACGGCTGCATGTACCGCGAGCATTTCGTCAAAAAGCTCGGCGAGGAGCTTGTGGAGGAATTTGAGGTTCACAACCACAACGTCTTCTTTAACCATGTGTTCCTCGGCAACACCACAAACTATGTGCCGGTGGAGATAAACGCCGACGTTATGAGCGCGGACTACAAAATCGGCATCGGCACCACCATGGCGCACAGCTATTTTGGCTTCAGCGGCGGGGCAAAGTGCATTTTGCCGGGCGTGTCGTCAATGCGCAGCATCACCGCCAACCACAGCTTCACCACCACGGCGGAGTTCAACATGGGCAACCCCGGCACCCTGATGCGCAGCGACGCCGAGCAGGCAGCGCGTATGATGGGGCTGAACTTCAAAATAGACGCCATCCTGAACGGCAAGGCGCAGATATGCAAGCTCTTTGCCGGCGATTTTGAGGCCGAGATAAAAGAGGGCGTGAAATACGCCGCAAAGCACTATCTCGCCGAATTTGTCCCCGACTGCGACGTGGTTCTTGCGAACAACCACTTCAAGCCCGCCGAGGCGTCCTGCGCCTACACGCCGGAGGTGCTGGCGTCCATGAAGCCGGGCGGCTCTTATATCATGGCGGCAAATTCGCCCTTCGGCTGCTGCGTCCACTATCTGTACGACAAATGGGGTCATTCCTCCCCCGGCGGAATGACGTGGTCGGGCCTCTACAGCAAGACCAAGAACATGAAGGACGCCGTGGTTTTTGCCGAGCACACCGTCAAGGGAATGCGCGACGCATGGTTTATCGACGAAAATTCCGGTGCGGTCTACACGAAAAAATGGGACGAGGTGCTCAACATAATCGACGACGGCAAGCCCAAAAAGGTCGTCGTCTACCCGAACGCCGAGTGCCAGGTGCTCACAAATTCAAATACCTTCTACAAAAAATAACCCCC
>JAVVTL010000052.1:0-10439 GCA_036653715.1 Oscillospiraceae bacterium | reverse complement strand
CGGCGATGGGGGCCTTGCTTTTCGTATATAGGGGGGATAAATCCCCCCTATAGCGACCTCCGGTCACAACAATAAGGGCCGCCCGGTGGGCGGCCCTTATTGTTGGAGAGAGAAGAGTTGCGTTGTTATTGAGCTGGGAGGAGCCGGACAATTAATGTCACACAATTAACAATGCTGTTATTATATTAACAGATGGTCTCTAAAATGTAAAGTGGCAAGTTGTAAAAATGTTGACGAAAAAAATCGACATTTTGTATCAGCCCCAGAACAATCTGACGGCAAACGCCGCCATGACAAAGCCGACGAGGTCGGCGAAAAGCGCGGCGGGGACTGCCCAGCGCGTTTTCTTCACGTGCACCGCGCCAAAATAGACGGTGAGGACGTAAAACGTCGTCTCTGTCGAGCCGAGCATCACGGCGGCGGTGCGCCCGACGAGCGAGTCCGCGCCGCTCGCATTTATAAGCTCCGAGCCTGCCGCCAACGCGCCGCTGCCGCTCAGGGGACGCAGCAGCATCAAAATCGTCGTCTCCGGCGGGATGCCGAGCAGCGAGAGCAGCGGCGCGGCAAAGCCCGTCAGCGCGTCGATGATTCCGGAGGCGCGCAGCATGTAAACGGCGGTCAGCAGCGCCACCATGGGCGGGAAAATCCGCGCGACAACCCGCAGTCCGTCGGCTGCGCCGCGCGACATGGCGGCAAACACGTCCGTCCCGCGCAGCAGGCCGTAGAGCGCGGCGGCGGCGATGACGGCGGCTGCCGCGAGGCTCGTCAGCGTGTCCATAGGCGGGAGAGGCGGGCGCAGAGCTTCGCCCCAAGTATGCCTGCGAGGACGGAGGCGGCGGAGGCTATCCAAACCGCAGGCAGAATATCAAATGGCGCGGCGGCTCCGCATTGGGCGCGCACGGCGGCGATGGTGGTCGGCAGAAGCTGAATGGAGGCGGTGTTAATAACCACCAACAGACACAGCTCGTCTGAGGCCTCTCCCTCGCGGCCGAGCCGCGCCATCCCCTCGGCGGCGCGAAGCCCCATCGGCGTTGCGGCATTGCCAAGACCCAAAAGATTTGCGGAGACGTTCATGGATAGCGCCTCCATCGTCTCCCCATCCCGCGAGGCGCGGGGAAAGAGCAGCCGCAAAATCGGGCGCAGCAGGCGTGACAGCGAGGCGGCGGCACCCGAGGCGCGCAGCACCTCCATGACGCCGGACCAGAGACATATGAGCGCACCGGTGCCGATGCAAAATTCCGCGGCGGCGGCTGCGCCCTCCATCGCTGCGGAGCCGACGGCGTCGCCCCTGCCGGTGGCGGCACCCCAGAGCAGCGCGGCAATCAGCATGAAAACCCAAATGACGGACATTGCCAAGCCATCACCCCCCCACAGAGACTTTATGGTGCGGGCTTTGAAATATTACCAATTGATTGACTTTAGGGATGGGGTAATATATAATTTGACACATATTGCTAAGTTAAGGAATCTCTGATTAAATCCGAAAGGGAGTGAACCACCCTTGAAGTCAACCGGAATTGTTAGGAAGGTCGATGAGCTTGGGCGCATAGTTCTGCCGATAGAGCTTCGGCGCACCCTGGACATCGAGTGCAAGGATGCACTTGAGATATTCATGGAGGGGGACACCGTCGTTCTCCGCAAATTTCAGCAAACCTGCGTCTTCTGCGACGGGGCGCGGGGTATAATCAACTTCCACGGCAAAAGCATCTGTCAGGACTGCATCCGCGCCCTCGGCGAGAAGCTTTAGGCAAAAACCCCTGCCGTAACCACGCCAAAAAAAGCGCCCGTCACACTGAAAATGTGGGCGGGCGTTCAGCTTGTCAAAAAAGCGGTATTTAACCGATTAAACACGGGGAAAAAAGTTTAAAAACGGTGGCGACAGCCCACGTTTTATTTAAAATCTCCGCCGCGGCGGATAATGTTTCGTTATTTTCAACATTGGGGCATTTTTTGGTGGGAACAAGTTAAGACTAATAACGTCATACCGTTGAAAACAAAAATTGGAGGATACACATGAAAAAAGCTATTATATCCGTTTTGAGCATCGCACTGCTCGTCTCCTGCCTCGCGGCCTGCGGCGCCGCACCCGCCGCCAAGAGCGCGGACCTTCCCGCGTTTTGGGATAAAATATCCGGCGAATACGAGATGCCCGCAATGGCAGACGAAGTCACCCCCGAGGAGCTCGAGACCTTCTATGCCGGCCTCAAGGACATTTCCCTGAAGCAGTCCGTCATCAAAGTCCCGATGATGACAGCCTCCGCGAACGAGTTCCTGTTCGTCGAGTGCGAGAAGAGCGAGGACGTGGCCAAGGTTCAGGAAATCTTCCAGAAGTGCATTGACGACCAGGCGGCCGGCGGTGCATGGTACCCCGAGTCCGTTGCCGCATGGGCAAAGGCAAAGGTCGCGACAAACGGCAATTACGTCGCCATGATAGCCGGCGGCGACAACACCGAGAAAATCGTCACCGAATTCAACGACCTCTTTAAGTAAAACTTAACCCCGGGATTTGAGCGCCAAATCATACAGCTCATTCTTGGAAAAACCCGTGTCAGCCGCGGCGAGACGTGCAGCTTCCTTCAGGGAGCGCCCCTCGTCGCGGTATTTTTCTACCCTCAGAAGGGCGTCCTCCTCCGTCGTCTCCGGCTCGGTCTGCTCGGGCGCGCCGGACACCACGAGGACGAATTCGCCCCGAGGCTGGTTCTCCGTGAAATACGCGAGCGCCTCGGAGAGCTTCATGCGCAGCGTCTGCTCATAGAGCTTTGTAAGCTCGCGGCAGACGGCAATATCCCTGTCCCCCAGCGCGGCGAGGAGGTCGGCAAGGGTCTTCAGGAGCTTGTGCGGGGCCTCATAAAAAATCATGGCTCGCGGCTCGTTTTTGAGGCTTTCAAGGTGGAAGCTGCGGCTTTTGCGGGCGGTGGAGAGAAAGCCCTCGAAGGTGAATCTGCCGACGGGGAGGCCGGAGAGCGCAAGGGCGGCGACGGCGGCGCAGGGGCCGGGCACTGTCAGAACCTCAATGCCGTGCTCGACGCAGATGGCGACCATGTCCTCCCCGGGGTCGGAGACGGCGGGCATTCCCGCGTCCGACACGAGGGCGCAGGTCTCCCCCGCGAGGATGCGCTCCAATATGCGGTCGCCGGAGGCGTGTTTATTGTGCTCGTAATAGCTCACCATGGGCTTTTTGATGTCAAAGCGGTTGAGCAGCTTGACGGTCACGCGGGTGTCCTCGGCGGCGATGAAATCCGCGCTCATGAGCGTCTCGACCGCCCTCGGCGACATGTCGCCAAGGTTGCCTATGGGCGTGCCCACTAAATATAATTTTCCGCTCATAGTGTTGTCTCCGTTTCAATGTGGTAAATTTTGAGGACCTCGTCGGAATTTGTGCCGTCGGCGTTTTTCAGCGCGAGCTGCGGCATTATGACAAGGCCGGGCTTCGCGCCGCGCCTGCCCTCGACAAGAAAGAGCTTAGGCGACGCGTCGGGGCTGTGGACAATCATGCGCAGGCGTTTGGGTTCAAGTCCCGAGGCGGAGAGCAGGGCGAGCACCTCCGCCATGCGCTCGGCACGGTGGACAAGGCAGAAGGAGCCGCCGTTGCGGCAGAGAAAAGCGGCGGCGGCGCAGACCTCGGGGAGCGGACAGCTGTCCTCCGAGCGGGCGGCGTGCCGCGCGGGGTCCGGCGATGGCTTGCCGACGCCCGCTTGGAAATACGGCGGGTTGCAGACGACGAGGTCGAAGCTCCCTGCGGTGTAAAGACTGCGGTGAGCGCGTATGTCGCCACAGCGTATGAGGGAGCGGGCGGCTAAGCCGTTTTGAGCGAGATTCAGCCGCGCGAGCGCCGCCGCCTCCGCCCGCAGCTCAAGCCCCTCGGCAAAGAGGGCGGGGGAGCGCTCAAGCAGCAGCAGAGCCAAAATGCCCGCGCCGCAGCCAAGGTCCATCGCCCGCGCCGCGCCAAGCCCGGCGGCGAAATCCGCAAGCAGGACGGAGTCCGTCCCGACGGGGGCCGCGGGGTCACCTATGAACTTCGGCCCGCCGTGCCATAGCGAAACTGCCTCCATCGTGCCGTCCTCTTTTCAGTCGGATGCCCCGCTGCGGCGGGGGTAAAAAGACAAAAGCGGGGCGAAAATCGCCCCGCTTTTTGTCTTTGGATGTTACTTACTTCTCGATGATGGCGTCGGCGGGGCAGTTTTCTTTGCAGGTGCCGCAGGAGACGCACTTGTCCTGGTCGATGACGTATCTGTCGTCGCCCATTTCGATGGCTTCGGCGGGGCAGTTTGCCGCGCAGGTGCCGCAGGAGACGCAATCTTCGTTTATTACGAATGCCATGTGAATTACCTCCGTTTGAGATGTTTTACCTTATTAAGGCTTATATACCCATGTATTGTAACATAGAAAAATTAAAATGCAAATGTTTTTTCCCGCCTTGGGAAGAAGGCGAAAATTCCCGCGAAAAAATCGGCGAGGGGGTTTTTGTGGGGGCTTATTCGTCCTCCGGCTCGGCGTTGTCCTCGGGCGTGTCCTGCTCCTGCGGC
Organism: Oscillospiraceae bacterium; assembly: GCA_036653715.1. GTDB lineage: Bacteria > Bacillota > Clostridia > Oscillospirales > Oscillospiraceae > Scatomorpha. Next base: position 5,913 of record JAVVTL010000052.1, on the reverse strand, counting down.
TCCGGCTCGGCTTGGGGGACGCGGAGATTGGAAATGAGTATCCACGAGACGAAAACAAGCATCACGGCGGTGGCTATGAGCATGATTTGCTGACCCGTCGCGCGCTTATCGGGCAGGGTGGTGATGCAGAGAAAGGCGGCGAATTGGCAGAAGAATATGGTGACAAAGGGCTTTTGTCTGCCAAAGGGGACGCCGGCGATGAAGTATGACGCCGCGAGTGCGCCGGAGATTGCCAAAAGCTCCATGGCGTAGCTCCAAATGACGGGGCTTGCGGTGTTTTCGCGGTAGCTGACTATGAGCCAAAAGCAGTAGAGCAGGATGATGAGGGTCGCGCCGAAGCAGTTCAGCGGCGGGTCTCTCCTGCGCTTTGCGGCGGACATCATGAGCCAAAAGCCCACGGCGGCAAGAATGCCGAGCACGGCTAAAATCAATTGGAAAACAGAATACATGTTCTCTCCGGCGGAGAGGGCAAGCAGGACTCCGCCCGCCGCCATTAGCGCCGAGATGAAGATATAGATGGGCTTGAAGGCCACGGTGCTGCCGCACATTGCTGCGGAATAGTCCTCCGAAAGGGCGAGGCCGTCCTTTTTTTTGAGCTTCATGACGGCGGCAAGCAGTGCGGCGGCGCAGCCGAGGCAGGTTATGACCAGCGCCTTGCTCCAGATGTTGCCGGGGATATAGAGACCGCTTTCGGCCTCAAACGCCGTCAAATCGAGCAGCCAGCGGAAGAAGGCGCCGAACGCGCCGAACACGCAGGTTATGCATGATATTATAAGAGCGTTTTTACGCATATCGAAAAGACCGTCCAAATACAGTTTAATAGTTTCATCTTATACTTCTTTTCCAAACACGTCAACTATTATCGGAGGCGCTGTCATGAAGCCCGTAATTATTTTATCCCTGATTGCCCTGATATTGGCGCTCGCCCTGCCGCTCGTCCTCGGTGCCGCGTCGGGAAGCGCGGAGGCTTTGCCCTCTGCCGCGCCGAGCGCGGGCGTCTCGGACTCGGCGCTCACCTTTACCGTCCTCTCGGGCGGGGAGACAAAGACCGTTTCCATGGCGGAATGGCTCCCCGGCGTTGTGGCGGGGGAAATGCCCGCGCTTTTTGAGGAGGAGGCACTGAAGGCGCAGGCGGTTGCCGCCCGCACCTATATCATAAGCCGCAAGCGCCTCGGCACCTCTGCCCACCCCGAGGCGGACGTCTGCGACAATCCCGACTGCTGCAAGGCGCACACGTCGTCGGAAAATCTGCGCCTTAAATGGGGCGACAATTACGAGAGCTGTATGCAAAAAATAAACGCCGCCGTCAGTGCCACGGACGGCGAATATCTGAGCTATGGCGGCGAGGCGATACAGGCGCTGTTTCATTCCTCCTCACCCGGGCGGACGGAGGACTCGGGTGCGCTTTGGGCGGCGCTGCCGTATCTCGTCAGCGTCGATTCCCCTGAAACGGCGGAGGATGTGCCGAATTTTGTGACGGAGGTCGCCGTCTCCGTCACGGACTTTGCCTCGACCCTGCGCGCCGCGGGGTATTCGCCCGACCTCTCCGCGACGCCGGATAAATGGGTCGGCAAGCTCGAGGAGGACGGGGGCGGCAGGGTGGCCGTCGCCCCAATCGGCGGCATGGAATTTACGGGCGCGGAGCTGCGTCGGATTTTTGCCCTGCGCTCCGCCGCCTTCACGCTCGAGTATATTAACGGCGAATTTCTCTTTACCGTCACGGGCTTCGGCCACGGCGTCGGCATGAGCCAGTACGGCGCGAATGTCATGGCAAAAAACGGCGCCGACTATGCCGAGATTCTTGCAAGGTATTATCCCGGCACGGCGCTTGAGGGATAGGGCGCGTCAGACGACCTTGCCCTTGGCTTGGGGGTTCAGGAGGCATATCTCGCCGTTTGCGACGCAGGCTTCGACGATGTCGCCGGGGGACAGCTCGCCCGAGAGCAGCTTTTCCGCGGCGGGGTCCTCGAGCAGTGAGCGGACGGCGCGGCGCAGCGGACGCGCGCCGTAGGCGGGGTCAAAGCCGCGCTTTGCCAAAAGCTCCAGCGCCTCGTCTGTCACTGTCATGGCGACACCGAGCGCCGACATGCGCTCGCGCAGCGCGTCCGTCATGCCGGAGGCAATTTTTTTCATGTGCTCGCGGCTCAGGCGGCTGAAGACGATGACGTCGTCCACCCTGTTCAAAAACTCGGGGCGGAAGGTCTGCCGCAGCTCGGACATTACCTTTTCGCGCGCCTGCTTGTTCTCATCGCCCGCCTCGCCGCCGAAGCCGAGCGAGGGACGCCCGTCCGTTATCGCCTTCGCGCCGACGTTCGAGGTCATGACGACAATGGTGTTGCGAAAGTCCGCGCGCCGACCGGCGGAGTCCGTCAGTCTGCCGTCCTCCATTATCTGAAGCAGCAGTCCCCAAACGTCCTCATGCGCCTTTTCAATCTCGTCGAACAGCACCACGGACCACGGCTTGCGTCGCACCTTTTCCGTGAGCTGACCGCCCTCGTCGTAGCCGACATAGCCGGGGGGCGAGCCTATGAGCTTTGACACCGCGTGCTTTTCCATATATTCGGACATGTCAAAGCGCAGCATGGCGTTCTCGTCGCCGTAGACGGCCTCCGCAAGTGCGCGGCAAAGCTCGGTCTTGCCCACGCCCGTCGGGCCAAGAAAGAGAAAGCTCCCCACGGGGCGGCTCGGGTCGCCGAGGCCGACTCTGCCGCGCCTTATGGCCCGCGCCACTGCCGCCACGGCCTCCTCCTGTCCGACCACGCGGCGGTGCAGCGTGTCCTCCATCCGCAGCAGCCTGCGACCCTCGTCCTCCGAAATCGCCTCGAGCGGGATGCCCGTCCAGCCGGAGACGACGGCGGCGACGTCCGAGGGCAGCACTCGGCGCAGAGTGCCGGAGTTGCAGTCGGCGGCCTGACGATTCAGGCGCAAAAGCTCCGTCCTGCGCAGCTGTTCCTCGGTTCGCATCCGCTCGGCAAGCTCGTAATTCTGCTCCCTTATCGCCGCGTCGCGCCGCAGTGAGAGCGCCGTCGCCTCGTTTTTCAGCCGTTCCGTCTCCACGGGGAGATTATACGCCTCCATCCGCACGCGCGAGGACGCCTCGTCCAACAGGTCAATCGCCTTATCGGGCAAAAAACGGTCGCCGATATAGCGGACAGACATTTTCACCGCCGCGTCAATCGCCTCGTCCGAAATATGCAGACCGTGGTGCGTCTCAAGCGAGCGGCGCAGGCCGAGCAGCATCCTCGCGCAGTCTGCCTGATCCGGCTCCGGCACGTTCACGGGCTGAAAGCGCCGCTCGAGCGCCGCGTCCTTTTCGATGTGCTTGCGGTATTCCTCGAGCGTCGTCGCGCCTATCATTTGCAGCTCGCCGCGCCCGAGTGCGGGCTTGATGATATTTGAGGCGTCGATGGCGCCCTCCGCCGAGCCCGCGCCGACGATGGTGTGCAGCTCGTCGATAAAAACGATGACGTCGCCCGCGCGCTGAACCTCCTTGAGCACGCATTTCACGCGCTCCTCGAAGTCGCCGCGGTATTTTGTCCCCGCCAGCATGGAGGCCATGTCGAGCGTGACGAGGCGGCGGTTTTTCAGCCCGTCCGGCACCTGCCCCCGCGCTATGCGCTGAGCCAGCCCCTCTGCGACCGCCGTCTTTCCGACGCCCGGCTCGCCCACGAGGACGGGATTGTTTTTCGTCCGCCTTGAGAGTATCTGGATGACGCGGGAGATTTCCCCGTCCCTGCCTATGACGGGGTCTGTGCGCCCCGAGGCGGCAAGCTCCGTCAGGTCGCGGCTGTACATGTCCAAAACCTTTGTCTCCGTCCGACGTATCGGCGATTTTTGCGGCAGCGGCTGCTGCGGCTGCTGAGGCCGCTCCGACGGCTGCCCGAAAAAGGCGACGATGTCCGCATACAGCTTGTCCGTGTCCACACCAAGCTGCAGCAGCACGCGATGCGCCCCGCAGTCTCGCTCCCGCAGGACGGCGAGCAGAAGATGCTCCGTCCCGATAAAGCCGTGCCCGAGCCGCATTGCCTCGGAGACGGCCCGTTCAATCGCGCGGCGGGCGTTTTCGGTCAGGCCCAAAATCGGCTCGCTCGGCTCGCCCGAGCCGACTGCCTGCTCGACGGCGGCGGTAAGCGCCGCGCGGTCAAGGCCGTTCGTCGCCAGCACCCGCGCCGCGAGGCCGCCGCTTTCCCCCGCTATGCCGAGCAGAAGATGCTCTGTTCCTATATACGCGTGCCCCAGCGACGCCGCCGAGTCCCGCGCTCTGCCGATGGCGGAAGCCGCCGTCTCCGTGAATTTTTCGCTGTTTTTCATTATATTTCAAGCCTCCCCGGACATTCTGAATACGCCTCCCCGCCGGGCGCGGAGAAAGCTGTAAGCAAGGCTATTATTTCCATGAATATCCGGTCTTAGCCGCAGGATTCCCACTATGCCGAGATTGTTTTTGCCGCTGTGAGGGCTATGTAGCGCCTGCGTGCGTCACCTGTTTTTAGGTATGCTTATGGTGACGATAAGCTCGCTATCCGTCTCGGTCTTTTGCATTCCCGCCGCTATGCCGCCCTGCTTCATGAGGTCAAGACTGCGGGCAATGGTGTTCAAAAACACGCGCACATCCTTGAGGATAAAGGCTTTTTTCTTTCCCACAGGCTCGTCCGCCTGCGCCTGCTCGGAAATCAGCCTGTCTATGTAGGCGTCGGTTTGCGCCACGTTAAGCGTGTGCTCGCAGATGAATTTCAGCGCCCCGCGCTGCTCCTCCGCCGAGGAAAGCCGCAGCAGCGCCCGCCCGTGCCGCTCCGTGAGCGCGTTTTCCCGCAGAGCCGCGAGCACGTCCTGCGGCAGCTTCAGAAGTCGGAGCTTGTTCGCCACGGCGGACTGGGATTTGCCGAGCCTTTTCGCCACCTCATCCTGACTTATATCGAACAGGCGGATGAGATTTGCCATGCCCCGCGCCTCCTCGATGTAGTCGAGGTCCTCGCGCTGGATGTTCTCCACCATGGCGAGCAGCGACGAGCGCTCCATGTCCACATTCAGCACAATGCAGGGCACGGAGCGCAGACCCGCCTGCTTTGCGGCACGCAGCCGCCGCTCCCCCGCGATTATCTCGTACCTGCCGTAGTGCAGGCGCACAGTGATGGGATTAAGGATGCCGTATTCGGCGATGCTGTCGGAAAGCTCCTTCAGGCCCTCGTCGGCGAAGCTCCTGCGCGGCTGGGTGGGATTGGGGTCAATCTCGTCCACGGGAATCTCGCATATTCCCGGGCGGGCGGTTCGGGGTCTGTTCATAACCGCAAGCATATTTCATTCTCCTTTGCAATATATAGTGGCTTTATGAGCAAATACTACACCATATATTGTGCGTAATCGCGCGAAAAAAGGTGGCGGACTGATTATTTCAGTCCGCCAAAACAGGGTTGTGGGATAAAGATATGAGCCGGGTCCGCGAATGCGGGCCAATTGGATAAGCTGTGATTAAAGGATAACTCAAAACGTCAGGCATTGCAAGAGCGAGGAAAGCCGGAAAAACACTACTTTTGTCGAATGAATAAAAAGCCTTCTTGGGGGCAATCTATGGGAGAACAAACCCGAAAAGGAGACTGAAAAATATGGTCATGGACAAGATAGCGCTCGCGCTCGCAATTATCGGCGGCATCAATTGGGGGAGCGTGGGTCTGTTCCGCTTTGACATTGTCGCATGGATTTTCGGCGGTCAGACCGCAATGGTAAGCCGCGTCATCTACACACTCGTGGGCCTTTCCGCCATTTGGTGCGTGTCTCTCCTGTTCCGCCAACCTTCAGAGGAGGGAAATGTATAGGGGGGATTTATCCCCCCTATATACGAAAAGCATCGCCCCCAACCCATCCGCCGCGGCGGTGGGTTGGGGGCGACGCTTTTCGATACCCCCCCGCCCCGCACAG
>JAVVTL010000051.1:0-10982 GCA_036653715.1 Oscillospiraceae bacterium | reverse complement strand
GCGCGGTCGCTGACGAATTCGGAGCCGGAGGCGGCGGTGAAGCGGGCTAAAAGCGCCTCGACGGTTAGGGCGCGCTTTTCATCGCCGGATATGTCCAAAACCACGCGGCCGGAGTCCATCATGATGAGTCGGTTGCCGTGGGAGATGGCGTCGCGCATATTGTGCGTCACCATCAGCGTGGTGAGATTATTCTCGGAGACGATTCTGTCCGAAAGCTCGAGCACCTTTGCGGCGGTTTTGGGGTCGAGCGCCGCCGTGTGCTCGTCCAAGAGGAGGAGCTTCGGCTGCTGAAGCGCCGCCATAAGCAGGGTGAGCGCCTGGCGCTGTCCGCCGGAGAGCAGACCCGCGCGAACCGTCAGTCTGTCCTCAAGCCCCAGCTCGAGCGTCCGCAGAAGCTCGCGATAATCTTCGCGCTCGACGCGGCCTATGCCCCAGCGCAGACCGCGGCACTTGCCGCGCCTTGCCGCCAGCGCGAGGTTTTCCTCTATCATCATGTCGGGCGCGGTGCCCATCATGGGGTCCTGGAAAACGCGGCCCAAAAAGCGCGCGCGCCTGTGCTCCGGCATCCCCGTCAGCTCGCTGCCGTCAAGGAATATCCCGCCCTCGTCCGGCTGCCATGCGCCCGCGACGGCGTTTAGCAGCGTGGACTTGCCTGCGCCGTTGCCGCCGATGACGGTGACGAAATCGCCGTCATTCAGCTTGAGATTGAGGTTATCGAGCACTAATTTTTCGTTGACCGTGCCTTTATTGAAGGTCTTGCATATATTTTTCAGTTCAAGCATTTTTCGTGCGCCTCCCGCGCTTTCCCCGGCCTAAGGTCTCCTTGAAATGCGGCACGGCGAGGAACGCCGCGACCACAATTGCGGAAAACAGCTTCAAATCCGTCGGCGCGAGGCCAAGCCTCACAACCGCGGCGATGACGATGTAGTAGATGACCGCGCCGAGCGCCACGCCAAGCATGCGCAAGCCAAAATTGCGGAAGATTTTTCCGAATACCACCTCGCCGATTATGACGGCGGCAAGCCCGATTACGATGGCGCCCTGACCCATTTTCACGTCCGCCGCGCCGGAGTACTGCGCGAGCAGTCCGCCGGAGAGACCCACGAGTCCGTTCGAAAGCGCAAGCCCGAGTACCTTCATCTTGCCGGTATTTATGCCCTGAGCACGGCTCATGCTGGGGTTTGAGCCGGTGGAGCGCACGGAGCAGCCAAGCTCTGTGCCGAAAAACCAGTAGAGAATTATAATGATGGCGACGACAAAGGCGCCGACAATCAAGATAGCCTGAAGGTTATAGCGGGAGCTGACGAGCAGGTCGAGCTTTCCCACGTTGACCGCCTGATTGCTCTTGCCCATTATCCGCATATTTACGGAGTAGAGCGCGAGCTGTGTCAGGATTCCGGAGAGTATGGCGGGGATTCCCATGGCGGTGTGCAGCATTCCTGTTATAAAGCCTGCAAAGCAGCCGGCCAAAAACGCGCTAAAGAGCGCAAAGGCGGGGCTAAACCCTGCGAGCAGGAGCATAACACAGACAGCGCCGCCGGTTGCGATGCTGCCGTCCACGGTAAGGTCGGCGTAATCCAAGAGTTTAAAGGTGAGAAATACACCGATTGCCATAATGCCCCAGATGAGGCCCTGAGCCGCCGAACCCGGCAGCGCGCGGAAAAGTGACGCGAAAAAATCCAACACTTGAAAAAATCTCCTTATGCAATGACTTTTTTTGCTCCCTCCCGACTCGCGTCGGGAGGGGCAGGGATTTGGTTTAGCCTATGGCTTCTATCCCCTCCGGGATTGTGATACCAAGCAGTTCGGCTACCTCGGGGTTGAATTTCTTCGTAACCTCCGAGCAGTAGGCGATGGGGGTGGTGGCGGGGTCCGCCTCGCCAAGAAGGATGCTTACCGCGATAAGGCCGGCGTTGTAGCCCATGTCGGAGTAGCTGATGGAGAGCGTGGCAAGTCCGCCGCCGGCGCACATGTTCTCCTCGCCGCAGATGACGGGAATCCCTGCGGGAGCCGTGATGTTCTTCACGAGCCCGATGTTATCCGCCATGGTGTTGTCGGTGGGGATGTAGAGGGCGTCAATCTGCTCGACCGCTCCGCTCACAACGCTCTGAACCTCGTTGGAGTCGGCGACGGTAAAGACTTTGACCTCAATCCCCTTGTCCTCAAGCAGCGCCGTCATCTTGTCGCTCTGGAAGACCGAGTTCGGCTCGCCGGAGCTGTAGAGGATGCCGACGATTTTGGCGTCCGGGCAAAGCTCAAGAAGAAGGTCTGCCTGCTGGTCGAGGGGTGCCAAGTCGGAGGCGCCGGTGACGTTGCCGCCGGGTGCGTCGTTGTCGCCCATGAGGACGCCCGCCGCGATGTAGTCGGTGACGGAGGTGCCGACAATGGGTATCTCCGCCGTGGCGGAGGCCGCAGCCTGAAGCGCCGTCGTGGCGTTTGCCATGATGAGGTCTACGCCGTCGGTGACAAACTTGTTGGCAATGGTCGTGCAGGTCGGTGAATCGTTCTGGGCGTTGGCGTACTCGAATTCCACCTTATCGCCGAGCTTTTCTGTGAGTGCCTTTTTAAAGCCCTCGGTGGCGGCGTCAAGGGCGGGATGCTCAAGCTGCTGCAAGATTCCGACCTTATAGGACTGCTCACCCATCATTCCCGTTTGGGCGGTGGGGGTGGCGGATGTCTCTGCGGGCTTGGTGCCGCAGGCGGCGAGACTCATTGTGAGAACGCCGGCGAGGATGATAGCTGTCAGTTCCTTTTTCATTTCCATTCTCCTTCTTTTGTTTTGGCTATAAAAAAAGCGGCCCCGTCTGAAAAGACGGAGCCGCTTGTCCTATATGCCTAATTACAGCAATGGACAGGCCGCGGGTCTAAGCAGATTTTTGGTATTCTCGTCGCCATAATAATAAGAATAGGCGTAAAAATACTGACCCGCAAAATAATAGCGAGTCTTGCTGCTAAAGGAGAACGCGGCGTTGGCGGTGATAATCTGATTCATGCTGGTTCTCCCTTCCGACCGATTTCGGTCTGTTTTGCTTGTGCTTCTACGATAACGCTTTAAATGCGGAAAGTCAAGCCTGAAAACGGCACAATAAAAGCCGGTTTATGAGCCTGAATTTCATGGCATCAGCCAAAAACGCCCCAAAATTTGGCTTAATCGAAGTCCAACACGCGGCGCATCCGCACGAGCGTGAGCCTGTTTCGGATGGCGGCGGAGACGGTGAGCAGCTCGTCCGCAAGGGCGGGGTCTATGCCGATATGCTCGGGCAGATACTTCGCGCCGAGGTCGCGATAGAGCGCGGCAAGCTCCTCCTCCGGCGGAATGGCGGCGATTATTTCGCGTATTGCGTCCCAATTATCGACGATGCGCTGCGGGTCGAAGGTGCCGAGGACGTCGTTTGCGTTCTCCGCGATTATGCCCTCGGCGAGCGCGCCGAATTTTTCGCGCACCCAAGCCTCGGAGAGGGGTTCAAAGGGCTTCGCCCTCGGTGTCATGGCGGCGAGGCGGTGATATTCCTTGGCACAGAGATAGGTGCCGACGCCGACGCACTGCCCGTGCATTCCGTTTGCGCCCTCAAAGCGCGGCGGCTTCATCTCGACAAGGTGCGCCATAAGGTGCTCCGCGCCCGAGGCCGCGCGGGAATGGTTAAGGAGCTGCATGGTGAGGCCGGAGAGCATCTGCGCAAGCGTCATCGCCTCGAAATCCGGCTTCTCGCCGCGACGCAGGCCCTCGGCGGCGCGGAGCATGAGGTCAAGCGCCTCCCGCGCAAGCTGCGCGACCATGGGGCAATAGTATTCGTCGGCGACGAGGCGGGAAATTTCCCAGTCCGCGAGCGAGATATATTTTGCAAGTATGTCCTCCACCCCGGCTATTGTGAGGAACATCGGCGCGTTCGCGATGACGTCAAGGTCTGTCACCACGAGCGTCGGGGCGAGCATGGGGATGGATTTTTTCTGTCCGTCGATGATGATGGAGCAGATATTTGCCGTGAAGCCGTCCGAGCTTGAGAGGGTCGGCACGGCGACGAAGGGTATGCCGAGCTTATAGGCGGGATAGCGCCCAAAATCCATGATGGTGCCTGAGCCGACGGCGACGATTACCTCCGGCGCGGAAAGCTCCGCCATCATTTTTTCTATTGCGCCCTTTTCGGAGTGCAGCCCCTCCGCCTCAAGGACAATCTCCTGGTCGGCGCGGGGATGCTTTATCCACGGGCTTTTATAGATGTTTGTGTCGTAGATGACGGCGCGGCGGCCGCCGAGCCCCAGCTCCTCCATGTATTCGTCGAAGCTGTCCATTGCGCCGTATTCGACGACGACCTTTTTGGTTTCCAGCGTATGCGTTCTGCCGCAGACGCATTTACCCTCGTATTTCGCGCAGTCAAGTATCATGCCATCGCTCCCCTGTCGCCGTATATTTGTTGTGCCGCTATATTATCACATTATAACTCTCCTTGTAAACACCCGCGCGGGGGTCACTCGCGGCGCTTTACCTTGATTTAACATCGCTTATCTTTTAGATTTTACTTTGCGGCGGTATCATTGCAGACGATGAACAAATAATAGTAAAAAGATTGCAAGGAGAAATGCAAAATGAAAAAGTTATTCGCTGTTCTTACGGGCACTGCCCTGCTTGCCGCCGCGCTCACGGGCTGCGGCTCCGCCGGAAAGCCCGCGGGCTTTGACCCCGCCAAAGACATCGGCGTCGTCTCAAGAGAGGACGGCTCGGGTACGCGCGGCGCATTTATCGAGCTTTTCGGCGTCCAGCAGAAGAACGAGGCGGGCGAGAAAATCGACCGCACCACCGCCAACGCCGCCGTCACGGATTCCACCTCCGTCATGATGACCACCGTTTCCGGCGACCTCTACGCCATCGGCTACATCTCCCTCGGCTCGCTGAACGACACTGTCAGGGCTGTCGAAATCGACGGCGCCGCCCCCTCCGTCGCAAGCATCGAGAACGGCTCCTATAAAATCGCCCGCCCCTTCAACCTCGTCGCCCGCGAAGCCCTGAGCGAAAACGCAAGCGACTTCATGGACTTCATCCTCTCCGCCGACGGGCAGTCGGTGGTCGAGGCAAACGGCTACATCGCGCTCAAAAACGCCCCGGCCTATAGCGGCGGCATGAGCGAGGGCAAGACCGTCGTCTCCGGCTCCAGCTCCGTCACCCCGGTCATGGAAAAGCTCAAGGAGGCGTATATCGCCAAAAACCCCGGCGTGACCGTTGAAATCCAGCAGAGCGACTCGAGCACCGGCATCCAAAACGCCGCCGAAGGCGTCTGTGACCTCGGCATGGCCTCCCGCGAGCTGAAGGATTCCGAAATCGCGCTCGGGCTTGCCGCCACCGTCATCGCAACCGACGGCATCGCGGTCATCGTGAACAACGAGAGCACGGTCACGGCGCTCACAAGCGAGCAGGTAATGCGCATATTCACCGGCGACGCCGTCGTCTGGTCGGACGTAATAGGATAATGCACGGGCGGCGGGGACTTCTCTCCGCCGCCTTGACCGGAGGTAGAGCGTGATTAAATTCAGAGAATCCTTCATGAGGGCGATATTTTTCCTGACCGCCTGCGTCTCAATTGCGGCGGTTGTCCTCATCTGCGTCTTCCTTTTCGCGGACGGCGCGCCCGCCATCGCCAAAATCGGCGTCGGGAAATTCCTGTTCGGCACGGAATGGCGGCCGGCGAACAACATATACGGCATTCTGCCCATGATAGTCGGCAGCATCTATGTGACGGCGGGCGCGCTCGTCGTCGGCGTCCCCATAGGACTTTTGACCGCCGTCTATATGGCGCGCTTTTGCCCCAAGCGGCTGTATCGCTTCATGAAGCCCGCCATTGACCTCTTAGCGGGCATTCCCTCGGTGGTCTACGGCTTTTTTGGGCTTGTCGTGCTCGTCCCCTTGGTGCGCGATAACCTCGGCGGGCGGGGCATGAGCGTGCTCACCGCCTCTCTGCTGCTCGGCATGATGATATTGCCGACCATCGTCAGCGTGTCCGAGGCGGCGCTCCGAGCCGTGCCCGAGAGCTACTATGAGGGCTCGCTCGCGCTCGGCGCTTCGCATGAGCGCAGCGTGTTTTTCGCCTCGCTCCCCGCGGCAAAAAGCGGCGTTTTCGCCGCCGTCGTGCTCGGCGTGGGCCGCGCGATAGGCGAGACGATGGCGGTCAAGATGGTCGCCGGAAATCAGCCGGTAATCCCCGAGAGCATTCTCTCCGGCGTCCGAACGCTGACGACGAACATCGTGCTCGAGATGGGCTATTCCGCCGACCTGCACAGAGAGGCGCTCATCGGCACGGCGGTCGTGCTCTTTGTCTTCATCCTCATCATAAACCTCTCCTTCTCACTTCTGAAAAGGAGGTCGGGCGTATGAACGGCGGCACAAAAATTCGCAGACAGCGCGACCCGCTCTCCCTGTTTTTGCGGCTCGCGGTTTGGACGGCGGCGGGCCTCACCATGGCCGTGCTGCTGGTGCTTGTGGGCTATATTCTCATAAAGGGCGTGCCGCACCTGCGCCCCTCGCTCTTTGCGTGGAACTATAATTCCGAGAACGTGTCGCTCATGCCCGCGCTCATAAACACGCTTTTTATGACGGCGGCGGCGCTGCTGCTCGCCGTCCCCGTCGGCATTGGCGCGGCTATATACCTCGTCGAGTACGCGGGGCGAGGAAACAAGCTTGTCGGCCTCGTCCGACTCACGGCGGAGACGCTCTCGGGCATTCCCTCAATCGTCTACGGCCTGTTCGGCGCGCTCTTTTTCGTAAAGCGCCTCGGCTGGGGGCTGTCGCTCCTCTCCGGTGCCTGCACGCTCGCCGTCATGATACTGCCGCTCGTCATGCGCACGACGGAGGAGGCGCTGCTTGGCGTCTCGGACAGCTACCGCGAGGGGAGCTTCGGCCTCGGCGCGGGCAAGCTCAGGACCGTCGCGCGGATTGTCCTGCCCTCCGCCGTGCCGGGCATTCTCTCCGGCGTCATACTCGGCGTCGGGCGCATCGTCGGCGAATCCGCGGCGCTTATCTACACCGCAGGCACCGTTGCCGTCGCCGCCGGGAGCGTATTTGACTCCGCGCGAACCCTCTCCGTCCACATGTACGCCATCTCCGGCGAGGGGCTGTACATCGACCAAACCTACGCCACGGCTGTCGTGCTGCTTCTGCTCGTCATCCTCATAAACGCCCTCTCGGGCTTCGTCGCAAAACGCCTGTCCCGCACATAGGGGCGGCTTTGGGAGATAATTATGGATAAATTCACCGTTGAAAATCTTGATTTGTATTACGGCTCCTTCAGGGCGCTGAAGGCCGTCAGCCTTGACGTGCCCGCAGAGGGGATAACGGCGCTCATCGGCCCCTCCGGCTGCGGAAAATCCACCTTTCTCAAGACCCTGAATCGCATGAACGACCTCGTGGAGGGCTGTCGCCACAGCGGCAGCGTGCGGCTCGACGGCGAGGAAATTTACGGCGGCATGGACGTGAACCTCCTGCGCAAACGCGTCGGCATGGTGTTCCAAAAGCCGAACCCCTTCCCCATGAGCGTCTACGACAACGTCGCCTACGGCCCGCGCACGCACGGCGTCCGCTCGCGGGCGCTGTTGGACGATATTGTCGAGCGCTCCCTGCGCGACGCCGCCATTTGGGACGAGGTTAAGGACAGACTGAAGAAGTCCGCGCTCGGCCTTTCCGGCGGTCAGCAGCAGCGGCTCTGCATCGCACGGGCGCTCGCCGTCGAGCCGGAGGTGCTGCTTATGGACGAGCCGACAAGCGCCCTCGACCCCATCTCCACCGCCAAAATAGAAGAGCTTGCGGCGGAGCTTAAAAAAAGCTATACTATTATTATAGTGACACATAACATGCAGCAGGCCGTGCGTATCTCCGACAGGACGGCGTTCTTTCTGCTTGGAGAGTTAATTGAGCTTGGCGTCACGGAGCAGATGTTCTCCATGCCGCACGACAAGCGCACGGAGGACTACATCACCGGGAGGTTTGGATGAATATGAGGTCAAAATTCGACGAGCAGCTTGCGCTTTTGGACACGGAAATGATAACCATGGGCGCTCTCTGCGAAAACGCCATCGCCATGGCGGCGAAGGCTCTGCTCGGGGGCGACCTCGCCCTCGCCCGGGACGTCTCCGAGCTGGAGGAAAAAATCGACCGCCGAGAGCGGGACATAGAGGCGCTTTGTCTCCGCCTGCTTTTGCAGCAGCAGCCCGTGGCGCGGGATTTGCGCGTCATCTCCTCCGCACTCAAGATTATAACCGACATGGAGCGCATCGGCGACCAGGCGCGGGACATCGCCGAAATCGTCACCCTTGCGAACATCAGCGCCTCGGACGACACCCTCCATATAGGCGACATGGCGCGTGCCACCATAAAAATGGTCACCGGCAGCGTGGACGCCTTCGTGAAAAAGGACGTCGCCCTCGCAAATTCCGTCATAGCCTATGACGACGTCGTGGACGACTTCTTTGACAAAATCAAGGCCTCGCTCATCGCCCTTTTTGCCGCCCCCGGCACCGATGCGGAATATGCGCTTGACCTGCTCATGATTGCCAAATACTTCGAGCGCATCGGCGACCACGCGACGAATATCGCCGAATGGGTAGTCTTTTCGATGACCGGGAGCCACGGGGGGGAAGCACTGTGATTTGCTGTGTGGAGGACGACGCCGGCGTCCGCGATATGATGCTCTACGCGCTGAATGCCTCCGGCTTCGAGGCGCTCGGCTTCCCCGACGGCGAGGCGTTTTTTGCCGCGCTCGAAAAGCGCGCGCCGGAGCTTATACTGCTCGACATTATGCTCCCCGGCGAGGACGGCCTCTCAATTTTGCGCAGGCTTCGCGCCCGCCCCGCGACGCGCGGCATACCCGTCATCATGTCCACCGCGAAGGGCACGGAGTACGACAAGGTCGTCGGCCTCGACCTCGGCGCGGACGACTATCTTGCAAAGCCCTTCGGTATGCTCGAGATGGTCTCGCGCGTCAAGGCCGTCCTGCGCCGCACTGCGCCGAAAACCGAACAGAGCGAGCTTTCCGCCGGGGAAATCCTCATGCGGCCGGACGAGCACACCGTCTTTGCGGCGGGAAAACGCGTCACGCTCACGCTCAAGGAATTTGACCTGCTGCGGCTCTTCCTCGAAAATCCCGGCGTGGTCTTCACGCGTGACCGCCTCCTCTCGGAGGTCTGGGCGCTCGATTACGACGGCGAAACGCGCACGGTGGACGTGCATATCCGCACCCTGCGCTCGAAGCTCGGCGTCTGCGGCGACTGTATCGCCACCGTGCGCGGCGTCGGCTATAGGATGGAGGTACCCGAATGACAAAACGCATTTTTCGCTCCATCCTCCTCGTCTCGCTCGTCATACTTCTCTCCGGGCTTGTCCTCGTCACCGGCGTGCTCTACGAATACTTTACCGCCTCCCAGCAGAACCAATTGGAGACGGAGACGGCGCTTGCCGTCCGCGGCGTCAGCGAAGGCGGCATGGCGTATCTTGAGGCGCTTGAGCTGCGCGACTGCCGCGTCACCCTTGTCGCCGCCGACGGGCGCGTCCTGTTCGATAACGTCGCCGACGCCGCCTCAATGGAAAATCACGCCGACAGACCCGAGATAAAATCCGCACTCGAGAGCGGCAGCGGGGAGGGCGCGCGCGATTCCGCCACCCTGCTTGAGCGGCAGTTTTATTGCGCCCGCCGCCTGCCCGACGGCAGCGTTCTGCGGCTCTCCGGCAACCAATATACGCCCTTTGCCTTTCTGCTCATGATGACACAGCCGATACTTGTCATCGTCGCCGCCGCGTTCATATTGTCCTTTATCCTCGCCTCGCGGCTCGCCAAGCGCATTGTGCGCCCGCTGAACGCGCTCGACCTTGACAGCCCGCTTGAGAACGACACCTATGAGGAGCTTGCGCCCCTGCTCTCACGCATCGAGCACCAGCATCGGGAGATTGACGCGCAGAGCAAGGACCTCGCGCGGCGGCAGAACGAGCTTGAGGCAGTCACCGGCAGCATGAACGAGGGGCTTATCCTCCTGAACGCCAAGGGCGTCATCCTCACCATAAACGACAGCGCGGCGCGAATTTTCGGCGCGGACGCCGCCTGCGTCGGGCGCGACATTCTGACCCTGCACAGGAGCCTCTCCATGCGCGAGCTGCTCGACAGGGCGCTCGGCGGCGCGGAGGCGGAGCTTACCTGCGAGCTTTCCGGCGGCACCTTTCAGCTTAACGCCAGCCCCGTGTTTTCCGCAGGCGTCGTGAGCGGCGCGGCGCTGCTCATATTCGACGTGACCGCCAAAACCCGCGCCGAGCAGATGCGCCGCGAATTTACCGCCAACGTTTCGCACGAGCTGAAAACGCCGATTCACTCCATCTCCGGCTGCGCCGAGCTGCTGCAAAGCGGCCTCGTGAAGCCCGAGGACGAGCGCCGTTTTACGCAGCAGATTTATTTTGAGGCACAACGCATGACAAGGCTCGTGGACGATATCATCGGCCTCTCCCGCCTCGACGAGGGCGGCGAGGACCTGCAAAGAGAGCCGACAGACCTTGTGCCGCTCGCGGAGGAGGTACTGCAAAGCCTGAAGCCCGCCGCCGCGCAGCGCAGCGTGACCCTCTCCCTGAACGGGGACGTCGGCGTCATCGACGGCGTGCCGCAGCTGCTCTCCGGCATAATCTTCAACCTCTGCGACAATGCGATAAAATATAACCGCGAGGGCGGCAGCGTCACCGTCTCCATAGGCGAGGACGAAAATGCCGTCACCCTCTCCGTCGCCGACACCGGCATAGGCATCCCGCAGGAACATCTCTCCCGCGTGTTTGAGCGCTTTTACCGCGTGGACAAGAGCCATTCCAAGGAGATAGGCGGCACCGGCCTCGGCCTCTCCATAGTCAAACACGCCGCCCTCCTCCACAACGCCGACTTAGACCTCCAAAGCACCCTCGGCGAAGGCACCACCATCACCCTGCGCCTCCCCAAATAATCCCATCATCGCATCGCCGACGCGATATA
>JAVVTL010000050.1:0-11612 GCA_036653715.1 Oscillospiraceae bacterium | reverse complement strand
GCGGGGAGGAGGTCGCCTTCGACGTCCTCGTAGGTCATGGTGACTTTATCGCCGACGTTGAGGATGATGACGGCGGGGTCACTTGCGGCGCTGACCCACCAGAAGGTGTCGTCGCCGTCGAGTCGGATGAAGCAGCGGGTGTTGCCCTCGATGACGGCGTAGCGCAGCTCGGCGATGGTGCCGGTCTTGGTGGAGGTCGTGTCGGGGACTATGACGACGCTCTCGTCGATGAAGCCGTTTTCAAGGAGCAGCTCCTTGTAGTTCACCGTGCAGTCGCCGACGGAGTTGCCGGTGGCGACAATTTGGGACTGCTGGACGTTTACCATGGCGTACATCTTGACGAGGCCCGAGGCGTCCTTCATGGGGATGAAGTAGGTGGGCTGGCCGCCGATGTTGAGCAGCAGCGGGAAGGTTGCGGCGTAGCTGTATTGCTGGAGTGCGCCCTGTGCGGAGGTCATTGCGGAAAGCTCCTCGGCTCCGGCGCAGGAGTAATACTTGGCTTCCTTGGTGCGCTGGTTCACGAGGATGAAGCCGATGTTGCCCTGGTCGGCAGAGACGGAGGTGATGCCGGTGTAGACCCAAACGTCATCGTCCTGAGCGATGTAGTTGTAGCCGGCGGTGGTCTTGGTGCAGCCGGACTGACCGAACAGGGAGTTCAGGAAGCCGCTCTGGTACAGACCGTGGGAGTCGTACTGGGAGAGAAGCATGTCGGCATTGAAGACGCGGTCGACCCATGTGGGGACATCGGCGACGTCGTAGTAGGTGCATTCGCCGGTGACGGCGTCCATAAGGATGGCGCCAATGGCGTCCATGCCGCCGAACAGGCCGATTTTGGGGGTGATGACGGTGGCGACCCAGTAGGGCTGGCCGTCTTCATTTATTTCGAAGTTCACATCCGTGAACA
Organism: Oscillospiraceae bacterium; assembly: GCA_036653715.1. GTDB lineage: Bacteria > Bacillota > Clostridia > Oscillospirales > Oscillospiraceae > Scatomorpha. The sequence goes on along the minus strand of JAVVTL010000050.1, from coordinate 10,708 downwards.
TCTTGGTGGGGTATTTCATGCGCAGATGGCGGTTGAGGTCGCGGAAGAAATACTCCGAGGGTGAGTAGCGGATGCCCTGGTCGATGCGCTTGACGGAGACGTCCTGCGTGACCATGTCAACGACCATATAGGCGGGGATGCCGTCCTTTTGGTTGCCCCACCACTTGAAGAAGTCGCCGTAGTTGAGGTAGGTGACGCGGACGGGGCGGTTTTGGTAGTTGATTTGGTAGCTGTCGCCATAGACGACGAACTGGGAGACGAGGTCGGACAGCTCGCCGAGCTTGCGGTTGGCGAGGACGTTTGCGGAGTCCTTGTCCAGCATGGGAATCTGGTCGAAGGAAATCTCCGCGACCTCGGACGCGAAGTCGCCGTTCTCGACGGAGATAAGGTTTGCGTAGTCGCGGGCGCGGAAGACCTTCCAGCCGATGAGCGTGCCGACGAGCACGACAAGGGCGCAGGCGCAGATGATATAGAAGGGGATTGCGGTCTTCTTGCGCAGATGGCTGACGTAGTCACGCGGGGACGTGGCAGAGAAGCCCGAGGTGACAAGCTCGCACACGCAATAGACCACGCAGAGCATGACGATAAAGGCGTAGAGAGAGCCGGAGTGGATGTTCAGCGCGGGCAGCTCGAAGTAGTAGTATATGAGTCCGAAGACGAGCGTGATGAGGATGCTGATAAACATCCGCTTGCCCTTGGACTTGGGTGGCTTTTTTGCGCGGGGGGGATTGGGCCCGCCGGCGTTCGGAGCCTTGCGATATTCGCCGGTCTCCGGATCGAAGCTGAATCCGCCAAGATTAAATGCCATTAATTTACCTCCATTTTTTGTCGCGGGAATTATCTTGGGAAGGTAGGGAACGGGCTTTGCCGCTCCCTACGGCTAATAATCTATTTTACCACAAATGGAGATACTTTACAATTAATTATTTCACAAAATCGGCGCAGAAGGCTGTGCAGCGGGCGGCAATGCGCCTAAAGTTTCCCGCGCGCCGCTGTCACACATGCGGTATACGAGGGCGGCGACCTCACAGCGGAGCACGGGCTCATTCGGGAAAAACGCGCCGTCGCCGCGCGTGCCGGTGAGGATTCCGGCGCGGTAGAGGGTGTATATCCTCGCGCCGAAGTCGCTTGCGGCGGCGACGTCGGGGATTGCGCCGTCCGGCACGTCCCTTATCGCGCGGTATTCGGAGGGGGGCAGGGCGTTGTAGAGCAGGGCGGCAAGCTCGCCCCTTGTGATTGAGGCCGTCCATGCCGTCGGGAGCTTGGGGCAGACGCCGCTGCTTTGGGCATAGCCCGCGTATTCCGTCCACCACTGTGCGCCGCCGACGGAGCGGAGCGTAATCGCGCCCTCGCGCTGCCACTGGCAGATGCAGGCGGCAAGCTTCACGGCCTCGGCATTCGTAAGCTCGCCCTCGGGGGCAAAGCGGCCGTCGCCCACGCCGGAGATAAAGCCCGCGGCGCTCGTCCTGCCGACGCAGTTGAAGTACCACTCGTCGGGGCCGACGTCCGTGTATCGTGGGAGACTCCAGTCGATATCGGGGCTGCCGAAGGGCAGTGCGCCCGGCCATTTTATGTATTTGAAATATGTGTAGCGCCCCCAACTGGCGACGTATTCATCCCATGTGAAATACTTGAGCCGCACGCGGCTGCCGATGTTGCCCTCATAGACGGTGAAGCCGTCCTCATCGCGCTGGGCGAGAATTTGCGAGTGCATTTTGGTGCCTTGGCTGTCGTTGCCGTCGATGTTGTCGCAAATGCGGATTGCGGAGCCGAGCGCGGCGGCGGATATGTAGGCCTTGGTGTTTTCGGGGGTTATGCGCCGCGCCTCGCCCTCGGGCAGCTCGCGGAGCATGTCGTCGTCGGTGCCGCGATAGCTTGACAGCTCGGCGTTCCAGAGCAGCCTGTAAATCTCGCCGGCGAAGGTGCGGCAGTTGTTGGCATAAGCGCCGACCTCATAGCCCGGGAGCGGGATTTGAAGTCCGTTCACCTCATAATCCGCGAGCGCGGCTCCCGTGAGCGCAGGTGCGAGGCTCAGCATAAAGCCGAGCGTGAGCATTGCCGTGATAATACGTTTTCGCATTGGTGTTCTCCTTTGCATGCAATTTCCTCCCCTGCCGTTTAATAGCTTAACATAATCCCAAACCCGAAAACAGGCGTAAATCCTGTAAGCCCTTACATAAAAAGGAAACGCCGAATTTTCATTCGGCGTTTCCTTTTGTGCATAGGTGTGGGGGGTAGCTCAGGGGGTGATTTGCGTTTCCTCCTCTTGGGCGGGGACGGGGTCGCGGTTGAAGCGGCGTTTATAGGAGCCCTTTTCGAGGAATCGGTCGAACAGGCAGAGGCAGCAGGGCAAAACGAACAGCACCACGACAACGGAGACGACGGCGCCCTGACTGATGAGCTTGCCGATATACGAGATGATGGGCACCGTGGCGCGGAAGCCCACGATGGCGGCGGCGATAATGAGGATAAGCCCGGAGGTGAGGATAGTGCTGATGGAGCCGTTCAGCGCGAGCCTTATCGCGTCCGGCACGGCGTATTTCTCGCGGTAATGGCAGAAGCGGTCGGTCAGCAGAATGCCGTAGTCGATGGTCGCGCCCATTTGAATGCAGAGCGCAATCAGGAAGCAGACAAAGTAGACCGGGGAATCCGTCACCGTGTTTATGGAGAAATTCACGAATATCGCGCCCTGAATGCAGGCGACGAGCACGAGCGGGATGGAGAGGGACATGAACGAGAACATGACGATGATGAACACGGCGACGAGCGTGACGATATTCACGAGCGTGACGTCGTTGCCGAAGGTGTCGCGGATATCATAGATGTTGACGCCGGAGCCGAGCAGATAAAAGTCGTCGTAATAATTGCCCAGCGTTTGCCGCAGAGTATCGACGGCATAGAAGGTCTCGTCGCCGACGACCTCGGCGTCCACGTTGAAGAGGAGGCGGGAGTAGTTCTCGCTCGAATAATTATCCTCGCCGTACTGCGCGTCCGCCCAATTATCCATGATATCGGCGGTCTTTTCCTCGCCGATGGCGAGCGCGGTCTTCTTTTGGCTGACGAATTTGACGAGGTCTGCCTTGGAGAGCTTTTCGGGGCTTGCATAGGTGGCAAAGATGGCATCCAGCCACTCGCCGTCTATGCCGTACTGCGCGGTAATTTGCTCGCGGGTGAGCATTTCATCCGCCTCGAGCGCGTCGTTTCGCTTCTCGTTTAGCTCGGCCTGACCCTCCTTGCCATAGGCGGGGATGAGGCCGTTTGAGAGGGTATAGCGCATGAGCTGATAGGCGCTTATCTTGCCCGTGTCGGGGTTTTTGCCGTAATACTTCAGCGCGGCTGTCGCGTCGTCCTCGCCGTACATGGGGCTGCGAGCGGTTATCGCCGCCCTGTCAAGGCGCGTATACGCGTCCACCATGCCCCAATACGCCTTGTCAAGCGCGAGGATGTGCTGTTCCTCATAGAGATACTTCAAAAGCAGCTTGCCGCTTATTTGCGTCGTATCCGCGTCGGGATTTGCCATGGCATAGACGACGTATGCCTGCTGTCCGTCGAGGCCGTAGGTCGTCATCGCGTCTTCGGGGCGAAGCTCCGCAAAGAGCGCCTGCGCTTCCTTGTATTTTGCGTCGTACTGCTGCTGATAGGCGGCGTAGGGCGGGGCATAGGTGCTGATTATTTTGTTTTCGCTCACAAAGGCGAGGAGCTGATAGTTCGTGACGGTACCCGTCGCGGGGTCCGCGCCGTTCGCTGTGAAAAGGGCGGCTGTGAGCTTGTCGTTCATGATGGCGCCAAGGAGCTTGTCGGCCTTTATGTCGGCGGCGGTGACGGGGGCGAAGGCCTGCTGCACGGCGGCGTGATATGGCGCGAGCGCCGCGCTTTCGGACTGCGCATACAGCGTTTCTATAAGCTCGTGGTTTTTCATGGTGAGGTCTGCGGGCAGATTGTTGCCGCGCAGGTTGTAGAAAACGCCGTAGGCCTGCTGCGGGGTCATTTGGAACTGCGCCGCCGCCGTCGCGGGGGTATAGAGCGCCTCGAGCTTTTGTATGTCGCCGTAGTCCTGCCAAAGGTCGCGCTCCTGCTTTTCGGCGTAGCCAATGAAGAAGCGGCTGTCGTGGGCGTGGGTCAGCACGTCGTCAAGGACGAGGCTGTCGGCGGGGGCGGCGCCCATATCCCGCCACAGCGCCTCGGCGACGTCGGTGCCGAGGTCATATTTCTCCGCCATCTCGGCGGCGGTCAGGCCGGAATAGAGGGAATCCACCTGTCCCCAAAGGTCATCGGCCTCCTTTTGCTTATCGGCGGCGCGGACGCTGATATAGTCGGTGTCCACAAGATAGCGCAGCAGGTCCCAAACCATGACCTTGCCGTTTTTCACAAGTCCCTTTTCCCCGAGCGCGTCGAAAACGGGCTTCAAATCCGCCTCGGTGGAGTCAAAGCGCTCCGCCGCGCCCTTGAGGTCATAGACGTCGTAAAGCTCGGTGGTGACAAGGCCGCTGCCGGAGTTGACGATGGGGCTGTCGTTGTATTGCAGGGACTTCACATAGTCCAAAACCTCGCGCTCTTTGTCCGGGTCGCCCTTGGGGACGAGCAGGATGAGCGGGTTTTGGTAGCCGAATTCGTCGGTTATCTCGGCGCGCTCGGCGTAGACGTCGCTGTTTTCGTTGATTTCCAGCTCGTAAATCAGGCCGAGCTTCTCCTGAATGAAGAAACAGCCGACAAACAGCACGAGCGAGAGGGCGGGCACGACATATTTCGCCTTCAGCGCGTAGCGGGCGACGCCGTCCATCTTCGGGACAAAGGGGCGGTGCTGGGTCTTGCGCAGCAGCCCGTCGAACAGCAGAATGACGCAGGGCAGGAAGAAAAACGCCGTGAGCAGGGAGCAGACAATGCCCTTTGCGAGCACACTGCCAATGTCCAGTCCGATGGTATAGCGCATGAACATGAGCGCGCACAGTCCCGCGATGGTGGTGAGCGACGAGGCGGCGACGGAGGTGACACAGCCCGTGAGCGCCTTGCGCATGGCCTCGAGCTTGTCGTCGGTTTTTTCGCGCTCCTCGTCGTAGCGGTGGAGGATTATGATGGAATAGTCCATGGCGAGCGCGAGCTGGAGCACGGCGCAAATGGCCTGAGAGACAAAGGATATGCTCGGAAACAGCGCGTTCGTGCCGAGGTTAAGGAGCAGTGCCACGCCGATGCCGCAGGCAAAGACGAGCGGGTCCGCCCAAGAATGAGAGGTCAGCATGAGGATTATGAGCACGACGCCGAAGCTCCAAAGCATGATGACCGCCATGTCCTTTGTTATCATGTCGCGGTTGTAGCCGGACTCGACGGCATAGCCGGAGATGGCGTAGTCATAGCCGCTTATCTCGGCCTCAATGTCCTCGATGACGGCGGTTGCCTCCTCGGAAAAGTCGCTGTGCTCAAGATATATCTTGATGAGCGCCTTGTCGCCGTGCAGGTTCGTAGCGTCCGCTGCGTCAAAAAGCACTGCGTCAACGCCGGGGACGGCCTTGACAATATCGGCGACGGCATCCGCCTCCGCGGCGGTCGTCGAGCGCAGCATGAGCTGGACAAAGCCGGTGTTGCCGAATTCCTTTTCCATGACGCCGAGCGCCACGCTCGTGGGGCTGTCGTCCGGGAGATACTCCGTCATGTCGTAGTTCACGTTGACGAACTGCATCATATACGCACTGCCCGCCGCCGCCACAAGGAACAGCGCAAGGAGCGCGTATCTGACCTTTACAATTAATCCGGCGATTTTTTTCATCTTGACAGGACCTCCGCTGATTTATACTTGACAGATGTTGAAATTTCAACTATTATCCAAATAACTTATACGCGCTTAAAAGCCGCGATGCAATATACAATCCATAAACAGGTGTCGCAATTTCAACATATATCTTAAGTTTGTTTAATGAAGGTGAAAAAAATGAATTCCAAGGAGAGCAACAACAGAAGTGTGCGCAACACGAAAAGGCGCCTGAAGGACTGTCTGCTGACAATGCTTGGCGAGAAGCCCGTGTCCTCCATCAGCGTGAAGGAGCTTTGCGAGCAGGCGGATGTGAATCGCGGGACGTTTTATTTTCACTACTCGGACATATATGACATGATGGGAAAGATTGAAGCGGAGTATTTCGTCGAGTACAACGCCGTGATGACGGAGCTTTCGGCGGGTTGCTCGGCGGCGGATACGGCGCCGCTCATGCTGCTGAATATTTTCCGTTTCATGCGGGACAATTCCGAGTTTTGTCGGGTCCTGCTCGGGCCGAACGGCGACCGCGCGTTTTTGGAGCGCTGTAAGGCGCTCGTGGCGGACAGGTGCTCGGATATCTGGAAGAACACGGGCAGTCATCTGCGCTCGGACGAATATGCACTGCTGAATTCCTTTATAATCAACGGCTTCATCGGCCTGATGGAAACCTGGCTCATCGGCGGCTGCCAAAAGACGGCCGAGGAGATGGCGACCATTGCCACCGCAATAATCATCCCCGCCGCCCGCGCGACCCTCGCCGCCGCCAATTGACAGCATAGCCCCCGAAAATTAAAGCCGCATTAAAGCCACACAGTGTGAAACAAACCGCCGGATTTTTATCCGGCGGTTTTTGCTTGTATTTACTTAGGTGGTCGGAAGGCCGCGGAAGATGAAGGCGGTGCCGAGGGCGGCAAGCTCCTCCGGGGTTTCGGAAAGGCCGCTGTTCATCCAGTCGCGGGTTATGGAGAGCATGCCGGAGACGATGAACGAGCAGTAAAAGTCGAGCGATTTCTCGTCCGCCCGACAATGCTTCGACAAAAAGCCGCGCAGATACTGGCTCTCGAGCGCCTTAAAGAGGCGGTGCTGAAAAGCAAGGTCGTTGTTGCGGCAGACAAGTGCGCGGTAAATGTCCGCATAGTCGCGGCAGAGGGCCAGCACGTCGCGCAGATAGCGATAGAGCGCTTCCTCGGAATCCGCGGCCTCGTCCTTGACGCTTATTTCCTCAAGACGGAAAAAAACGTGCTCCTCAAGCTGGGAGAGCAGGTCGGATACGTCGTTGTAATGCGCGTAAAAGGTGCCGCGATTAACGTCTGCCAGCTCGGCAATCTCGCGCACGGTTATCTCGCTCGTGCTCTTATCCATCATGAGCGCGGTGAGCGCAAGCCGCAGCTGCTTCTTCGTCTTGCGGACGCGGCGGTCAACTTTTTCTTCTTCCATGTGCATGCCCCTCTCAGAATTGCTGTCATATTAAGCAACATTGTATTTGTTATCCCTCTCCCTGTCAAGATACCCAACCGCAAGTTTGTTAATTTTCTCCCATTAGCCGTGGAATACAACCAAAATTTTAACAATCGCTCGGCGAATGATTGACTATGATAGCCAAATAAATTATACTGAAAACAGTTTAGCACTACAAAAATACAGGGGGGAAAGCATGAGAGACTTAAAGCACCTCATCCGGTTCGAAAACCTCTTGCAGGAGGCCAACAACGACTTGGTCAAGCGCGCCTGCAACGAGGGTCGGCTGGCGCTGGGCTACAACTGCTCACACATTCCGGAGGTTCTCCTTGGTGTGGAGGGCTGTTTTGGCGTTCGCCTTCGCGCGCCGCGCTGCACGAGCCAGGACATGGCAACCTACTATATGACCAATCGCTCCTGCCCCTATTCCAAGAGCATCCTTGAGCGCGCCTTTGAGGGGGGCTACAACTTCCTCTCCGCACTCATGGGTCAGGAATGCTGCACCACCATGAATCGCATGGAATCCTACTTCGAATACTGCAAGCTCATCCCCAACGACAAATTTTTCGTCGCCTGCCTCGACCTCCCGATAAACCGCACGGAGTGGCACGAGGGCTATTACGAGCGCCAGCTGCGGCAAAAGCTCATCGAGCCGCTTGAAAAAACCTACGGCGTGGATTTTTCCGACGCCGCAATCCTTAGGGCAATTGAGCGGCACAACGAAATCTGCCGCATCATCAACGAGATGGGCGAGCTGCGCAAGGCGGAAAACCCCGTCATAACGGGCTACGAATTCCACGTCATCCAGCTCTGCACCGAGACCTGCCCCAAGGACCTTCTTCTCCCCGACCTGCGCGAGACTCTTGAGGAGCTTCGCACCCGCGAGCCGGACCCCAAGCCTTGGTATCGCGCGCGCATAATGGTCACCGGCGCGGAGATTGACGACCCCGAGTTCACCAAAATGCTCGAGATGTGCGGCGGCATGGTCGTCGCCGACCGCTACTGCTTCGGCTCCATGCCCGGCAGGGAGGAAATCACCGTTCGCGACGGCGAAACCCCGCTCCACGCCATAGCGCGGCAATATCTCCAAGCAAACCAGTGCCCCCGCGCCATGGGGCCGGAAAATATCGCAGGCCGCAAGCGCTACATCTACGACAAGGCAACCGAATACCGCGCGGACGGCGTCCTCATAGAGAGCATGAAGTTCTGCGAATATTGGGGCTACGAGCGGGCGCAGGACTCCTATTGGCTGACGGAGGGCTTCGGCATCCCCGGAACGCTGCCCGTCTGCCAAATCGAACGCGACTACGGCAGCGCCGCCTCGGGACAGCTCCGCACGCGCTTTCAGGCCTTCATCGAATCCCTTGAGATAAAACACATCCAGAGCGAGGCCGCCGGAAAGGGAGGGAAATAACATGATTAAACGTCCTTTTAAGGAGCGCTACCCGACCGTCAAATCCTTCCTCAAGGGCGACCCGCCCTGTAAATTCATCGGCGACCACTACATAGACAAGACCAACGTCTTCGACAGGCGCGAGTGGCGCGGCGTCCGCGATACGGGCTATACCTTTGCCTGGTGGCTTGCCACATGGGGCAAGATGACGGGGCTTGTCATGCGCGACCCCGTCCGAATGGCGCGCGCCTTTTGGAAGTACCGCTGGCTCTCCGTCTACCTCATCACGCCGCATATGACGGACGAATGGCTGGCGGGCGACCGCGGCCCCGCCCTGCGCGGCGATATGCACGCCCTGAACGCCATGATATCCGACACCGTGGACGCGCTTTGGCTGATGATTCGCGCCGACAGGCGGCTGGGCGAGAACAAATGGACCGCAAAGACCATCCCCTTCGACTATACCCTGCCCCGCCACCTCATGTTCGGCTTCCCGGACTATTGCTCCGTCAACATCAACACGCAGGCGGCGTTCATGCTCCCCGTCCTCATGAAACAAATGGGCGCATACTACATCGACGCCTCCGTCTCCTGCGGCATCCCGCAGGACCTCTGCACCCTCCCGCTGACCGAGGTCGGCGTCGCCGTCGAGGGCGAATATCCCGACGTCGGCAACTGCTGGCTCTCCACCAACAACCCCTGCGACGCGAACATGATGGACAATGCCGCCATGTACCGCGCCCTCTCAAACGACGGTCAAAAGGCCGTCCACTCCTTTGTCACGCCCCTTATGTACGACGACCCCACAACCAAGGAATTGTCCGTCCACGAGGTCTATGCGGCAATCGACTTCCTCGAAAAGCAGCTTGGCGAGAAATTCAATTGGGACAGCTTCGCCCGCGCGATGGAGGTCGTAAACCAAATCAACCGCGAGGAATTGGAGCGCTGGGATGTCTATGCCAAGACCCCCTACGGCGCGCTTAACGGCACCGTGCAGGGCTATTTCCGCATCTACTTCTATCAGGTCAGCGCAAATAAGCATTTTGCCCGCGAGAGCGCGTACATCCTAAAGCTCTTCAACAAATGCGTGGACAAAAAGCGCTGCAGCTTCCCCAACGCGCGGCACAGAGCCGTCCTTTGGAGCTGCGGCTCCACCTATTACTGCGACGCGCCGAACTGGCTCTATAACTGCTGGGGCATCACCACCGTCATCAACATGGACTCCCTCACCGGTCACAGCATGATTGACACCTCCGACAGGGAGACGATGATTTCCGACGTGGCGGAGCTGCATGCCCGCACGCCCATGCGCACACATACCGTCGGCGGCAACCGCCACATCCTTCAGGTCTTCGAGACGGCGCGGAAGTTCAATTGCGACATGATAGTCATGTATGACGATATCGGCTGCAAGGGCATGGCAGGCTGTCAGGGCCTTTTGGAGGAGGAAATCCGCGCACATTCGGACGAATTCCACATCCTTTGGATGCCGCACGCCCTGATGGACTACCGCACAGTCACCCCGGCGGAGGCGCGCAAGGTCGTGAACGACTACATGTTCACCGTCATGCACGAGGAGCCGTTAGACCCCTCCCTTGTCGATTACGACGATTCCGAGGGCTGGTAAAGGAGACGCTATGAAAAAATTTATCTTTTGGTTTTTCGCCCTGCTCGGCGGGCTGTACACCATATACTACTATAATCTCGACATGAAGCTCATGCGGAACGTCGTCCTGCCGTTTTTGGACAGACACTACGACAAGCGCAAAGTCGAGCACAAGCTTTAAGGAGGCGCGGCATGGTAAACGAAAACATCAAGCCCCGCGCCCTCACCGAGGCGGAGCGTGAGGCGCGAAAAAAGGGCGAATATGACAGCTTTGCGAACTATCTCGTGTTTTGCGGCAAATGCGGACGCATGGCAAAGACCAACATCTATATCATGCGCGCCGAGGAATACGCCGATATCCTGAGCGCCCGCCGCGAGAAATGCCCCGCCTGCGGCGCCGAAGCCTGGACAGTCGGCTACCCCGCCAACAGCGACAACGGCTTCGTAAAATTTTAATCCCAAAAAAATTCCGCCCCCACCATACTCCCGGGGCGGAATTTTTTTC
>JAVVTL010000049.1:2783-11642 GCA_036653715.1 Oscillospiraceae bacterium | reverse complement strand
TTTATACCGCTAAAACTCTGACGCGCAGGACGTCGCGGCTGGCGAGGATGCGGTCGGCCATGTCCCTGTCGATGACGGCGTCAAGGTCCATCATCGTGTAGGCATAGGAACCGCGCGCCTTGTTTATCATGTGCTCGACGTTTATGTTGCGCTCGCTCACGAGGTCGAGGAAGCTGTTAATCATGTTCGGCACGTTTCTGTGAAGTACGCAGAGACGGCAGACACCGACGCGCTCGAGGCAGGCCGACGGCAGGTTGACGGAATTGCGGATGTTTCCGTTTTTGAGGTAGTCGTATATTTCCTTTGCCGCCATGACAGCGCAGTTGTCCTCGCTCTCGGGCGTGCATGCGCCGATATGCGGCAGGGCTATGACATTCGGTGCGCCGATAAGCTTGGCGTTCGGAAAATCCGTCACATACTTTGCGACCTTGCCGACGTCCAGCGCGGCTATCATGGCGTCGTCGTCCACCACCTCGGCGCGGGACTCGTTCATGATGCGGACGCCGTCCTTCATCGCCTTAATCGCGTCGGCATTTATCATGTTGTGCGTGCTGTCCGTGAAGGGGACGTTCACGCTGATATAGTCGCTTTTTGCGTATATCTCGCCCACGTCGTCGGCATGCCTGACCTCGCGGGAGAGGAGCCACGCGGCGTCCACGGACATGAAGGGGTCAAAGCCGTAGACCTCCATCCCCAACTCGAGCGCTATATTCGCGACGAGTGCGCCCACGGCGCCGAGCCCGACAACTCCGAGGGTCTTGCCCTTCAGCTCCGGGCCGGAAAAAGAGGCTTTGCCTTTCTCGACAATCTCCGGGATATTGTCGCCCTCGCCCGCGATGGATTTGACCCAGTCCATAGCCCCCGCCACATCGCGGGAGGCCATGACCATCTCGCAGATGACAAGCTCCTTCACCGCCTCGGCATTCGCGCCGGGGGCGTTGAAGACGACTATGCCGCGCTCGGAGCAGGCGTCCACCGGGATGTTGTTTGTGCCGGCACCGGCCCTGCCTATGCAGAGCAGCTCCTTTGGAAAGTCCATGTCGTGAAGCTCCGCGGAGCGCAGAAGCAGCGCCTCCGGCTCGGGGACGTTTTTGCCGACCTCACAGCCTTTTTTCTCAAGCAGTTCAAGCCCCAAGGGGGATATGGTGTTCATTGTGCGTATTTTAAACATTGCGGCTTACCTCAAATTCCTTCATGTATTCCGCGAGCGCCGCCGCACCCTCCTGCGGCATGGCGTTATAGAGCGAGGCGCGCATTCCGCCCGTGAGCCTGTGTCCCTTGAGGTTCAGCAGCCCGCGTGCCGCCGCGCCCTTGACGAACTCCGCATCCGTTTCCTCGGAGGCGGTGCGGAAGGTGATGTTCATGTCCGAGCGGGCGCTTTTCTCCGCATGCGGGATGTAGAGGCGAGAATTATCCAAAACGTCGTAGATGAGCGCGGAGCGGGACTTTTTGCGCCGTTCCATCTCCGCGACGCCGCCCTGAGCTTCAAGCCATTCGAGCACGAGGCCGAGGATGTATATGCACCAGCAGGGCGGTGTGTTGAGCATGGAGCCGCCGTCTATCATGGCGGCATAGCTCATGACCTGCGGGGTGATGGCTCGCTCGTGCCCCGCGAGAGCTTTATCGACGATGACGACGGTGAGTCCTGCGGGTGCCATGTTCTTCTGTGCGCCGGCGTAGATGAGACCGTAGCGCGACACCGGGACGGGATGCGACATAATTTCCGAGGACATATCGCAGACGAGGGGAACCCTGCCCGTATCGGGGATATAGTCCCAAGCCGTGCCGTAGATGGTGTTGTTGGCGCAATAATGAAAATAGGCGGCGTCCGGCGTAAGAGAAAGCTCCGTCTGACTCGGGATGCGGCTGTGGCCGTTATCCTTCATACAGGCGCCGACATTCACAGTGCCGTATTTTCGCGCCTCCTTCGCGGCGATGCCGGAGAAGTTGCCGGTGACGGCGTAGTCCGCTGTTTTCCCCTCCGGGAGAAGATTCATCGGCACGGCGGCGAATTGGGCGGTGGCTCCGCCCTGCAAAAACAGTATCTCATGGCTCTCCGGCACAAGGAGCAGGCGGCGCATACGCTCCTGCGTTTCCGCGAATATCTCGGCAAACGCCGAGCCTCTGTGTGTCATCTCCATGACGGACATGCCCTTGCCGTGCCAATCTGTCAGCTCCTCGCGGGCCTTCAAAAGCACGGGCAGCGGCAAGATTGCCGGACCTGCGGCGAAATTATACGGTCTTTCGGACATTTTTCGTCACTTCTTTCAAAATATTAGATAGATTATATGTTTTTTAACACAGTCCGTCAAACCGTAAGTCCGACAAGCATTTCACCCGAAATGCCTGTGATTTCGACGTTTTTTACAAGACCGCGCAGACCGTGACCCTCTGCCGACACATGCGCGTAATTTGACGCGTGTCCGACGCAGCTTTCGCCCTCCTGCGTCTCGAACAGCACGGCGAGCGTTTTGCCCACGCAGGCTTCAAGATATGCGCGGCTCATGCCTTTTGCCACTGCCTGCGCCTCCGCCGCGCGGCGGGATTTTTCCTTGTGTGTGAGCTGGCCCTGCATTTCATCCGCCGGCGTCCCCGGGCGGCGCGAATACGGGAAAATATGCATGGAGGCAAAGCCGCATTTTTCGATAAATTTCAGTGTCTGCTCATGGTGCTCCGCGCTCTCGCCGGGAAAACCGGCTATGAGGTCCGCCGTGAGTGCGCATCCCGGGAAATAGCGCCGCAGAAGCTCTGTCGCCTCAAAAAAACGCGAGGTGTCGTACTTGCGGCGCATGGCGGCGAGCGTCGCGTCGCAGCCGGATTGGAGCGAGAGGTGAAAGTGGTCGCAGACCCTGCCCGTCTCCGCGAGAGCGCGGCAAAAATCCTCCGTCACCACCGTCGGTTCAAGAGAGCCGAGGCGCAGGCGCAGTCCCGGCGCGGCCTTCGCTATGGCGACAACGGCGTCGGCAAGCGTCGGGCGCTCGGGCAGGTCGCTGCCGTAGGAGGCTATCTCGATGCCTGTTATGACAAGCTCCCCGTAGCCCGCTTCCTCCAGCCCCTTTGCCTGAGCCGCCGCGCGCTCGACCGGCAATGAGCGGACGCGTCCCCTCGCGTAGGGGATGACGCAGTAGGAACAGAAATTCTCGCAGCCGTCCTCTATTTTGAGGTAGGCGCGGGCGTGGTGCTCAAAGGCGCCGGCGGGCAGCTCCTCAAAGAGCCGCCTCGCAAAGGGCCTGTCCACGGAGACGAGCCGCTCCCGCCCCGCGAGAGCACGCTCTATGTCCTCCACAAGCGCGCCCCTGTCGCCCGAGCCGCAGATTATGTCCGCTCCGAGAGCCTCGGCGGCGGGCGTATCCACCTGCGCCCAGCAGCCGCAGACGACGGACAGCGCGTTCGGGTTCCCATCCATCAGCCGCCGAACCGCCTGACGCGACTTTCTCGCGCTCTCGGCTGTGACGGCGCAGGTATTGACGATGACAACATCGGCGCTCTCGCCCGGCAGAGCGTGGGCGTGGCCCTTTTCCGCCAAAAGCGCCTCCATCGCCTGAGTTTCGTATTGGTTGACCTTACAGCCCAAGGTGTCTATAATGTACTTCATGAAAATACCCCCAAAGGAATGGTCATAAAATGGAAATATATCTCGATAACGCCGCCACCACCAAGGTCTGCCCGCAGGCGGCGGAGGCCGCCCTCAGAATGATGACCGAGGAATACGGCAATCCCTCCTCCACCCACACAAAGGGGCGGGAGGCAAAAAGGGCGCTGGACGCCGCGCGCAGGCAGGTTGCAGACGCGCTCGGCTGCAAGAGCTCGGAGCTTTTCTTCACCTCCTGCGGCACGGAGGCGGATAACTGGGCGATTCTGCGCGGAGCCGTCTCTGCCCGTCGCGTGGGAAAGCATATCATAAGCTCCTTGGCGGAGCATGACGCCGTGCGAAAGTCCCTTGACGCGCTCGAGGCGCAGGGCTTTGAGATAACCCGCCTGAAGCCGGAGGCGGACGGAAGCGTCTCAACCGACGCCGTCATGGGCGCACTGCGCGAAGACAGCGCGCTCGTCTCGCTCATGCTCGTGAACAACGAGACGGGAGGGATAACGGATATTGCCGCCATCTCGGCCGCTATGCGAGCCGCAGGCTCCAAGGCGCTGCTGCACACGGACGCCGTTCAGGGCTTCATGAAGCTGCCCTTCTCCGCAAAAACGCTCGGCGCGGACATGATAAGCATATCCGGGCATAAAATACACGCGCCCAAGGGCATCGGTGCGCTGTATATCCGCGAGGGACTGCGTCTTTCGCCGTATATCCTCGGCGGAGGGCAGGAGGACGGACGCAGAGCCGGCACGGAATCCCTGCCGCTCATCGCCGCCTTCGGCGCGGCGGCGGAGGCCGCGCGCGCGGAGTTTTCGGAATACGCCCCCCGCATGGCGAAGCTCCGAGCCGACACGGCGGCGCGGCTTGCGGCGGAAAATCCCGGGCTTGTCGTCATTCGCGGCGGCGCTCCGCAGATACTTGCAGTCTCCCTGCCCGGCTATCGCAGCGAGGTATTGATGAATTTTCTTGAGGCGCGGGACATATATGTCTCCAAAAGCTCGGCGTGTAAGAAGGGCGGCAGGAGCCATGTTTTCGAGGCCGTCGGCCTGCCCGCGCGCGTCATCGACGGCGCTCTGCGCCTCGGTCTCTCCCGCTTTACGACCTCTGAGGAGCTTGACGCCTTCTGCTCGGCGCTCGGCGAGGCGCGCGGGACACTCGCGCACGGCTGATAAGTCCAAAATCACGCTCAAACCATTCTACCCGCCCGCTTTCCCCCCGTCAACAAGCAAAACCGACAGGATTCGAGTATATTATGACGTTATGTTAACAAGTTGTGAATATTTTACTGCTTTTTTCGACATTGCAGCCTGTTGACAACTCTGTTGAGAATGTGCATAACCTTGAAAACGCTTGGTTTTCTCTCCGACGGGTTTTGCCACGTCATTCACTTTCAGGGTGAATAAGTCATAATTACTGTCTACCTGTTTTCGGCATACCCGCGCCCCCTCGGCACATAGGATTGTACAAAACCCCATGGAGGTAAAATCCTATGAAAAAGCTCTTGTCTCTCGCGCTGACCCTTTTGCTGCTTCTGTCCCTCGCGCTGCCCGTCTTTGCCCTTGACACCGTGCCGGAGAGCGCCATTTCGCTCTCCTCGCCCTGCGCCGTCCTGCTCGAGAAATCCACGGGCGACGTGATTTACGAAAAAAACTCCCGACAGCGCGGCGCTCCCGCCTCCGTCACGAAGGTCATGACGCTCCTGCTCATCGCCGAGGCCGTGGACGGCGGCCTTATCGCCATGGACGACATGGTGACGGGCAGCGCCAAGGCAAGCTCCATGGGCGGCAGTCAGGTCTGGCTGAAGGAGGGCGAGCAGCTCTCCGTCTCGGACATGATAAAGTGCATCGCCGTCGTCTCCGCAAACGACTGCGCCGTGGCGATGGCGGAGCATATCGCAGGCTCCGAGGAGGCCTTTGTCCAAAAGATGAACGACCGCGCCGCCGCGCTCGGCCTTGAGGACACCCACTTCACAAACTGCACGGGACTTTTTGACGACCCCGCGCACTACACCTGCGCCTATGACCTCGCCGTCATGAGCCGCGAGCTTATCCTGCACGACTGGATAAAAACTTACACCACCATCTGGATGGACAGCATCCGCGACGGCAAATCCGGCCTCACAAACACCAACAAGCTCGTGCGCTTTTATGAGGGCTGCACGGGGCTGAAGACCGGCTTCACCTCAAACGCGATGTACTGCCTCTCCGCCACCGCCCTGCGGGACGGCGTTGAATACATCGCCGTCGTCATGCACGGCGAGAGTATCGAAAAGCGCAACGAGGACGCGAAGGCGCTCCTGAGCTACGGCTTCGCAAACTACGCGCTCTGTCCCCTGCGCTCCGGCGGGGCGCTCCCGCCCGTGGCGGTGGAGCTTGGCGCGGCCTCCTGTGTCCAGCCCGTCTATGAGGGCGCGGAGAGCCTGCTGCTGCCCAAGGCGTCCGCAAGGGACATCAGCTATTCACTTGACCTCTGCGAGGGCGTCGCGGCACCCGTCGCCGCAGGGGACGTGCTCGGAAAGCTCAGCGTCAGCTCCGGCGGGACCCTCATCGCGGAGGTGAACCTCGTGGCGGGCGCGGAGGTGCCGCGGCTCGGCCTCTTAGGTATATTTTCAAGGCTTCTGTCCCTGCTCGTCTCCTCGTCATAAGCGCCACTTACCTGTTAAATCCTACCAAAAACGGCTGTTTCAGCCCCACTTGTGACCCTCTTGAAGCGGTTTCACTTGTAATTTTGGAAAATTGTGGTATACTAAGCTTACTTTAGCAAGCAACATGGGGGAAACAAAAACTATGATAAAATTTGACCTTTCCGGAGCCGCGAGCTTTTTTGACGCCGCCGGCCCCGATTATGCCGCAGCCGCCGCCGCTCACAGAAAGCTGGCGGAAAAAAGCGGAGCGGGCGCCGAGTTTTCCGGTTGGCTTGAGCTGCCCCGCAGGATTGCCTCCACCGAGCTGAAGGCCATCGTCTCCGCCGCCAACAAAATCCGCTCGCGCTCGAAGGCGCTCATCGTCGTCGGCATAGGCGGCTCCTACCTCGGCGCGAGAGGGGCTGTAGAGCTTCTGCGCCCGCTTCCCGCCGCCGGCGACCCCGCCGTCTATTTTCTCGGCAACAGCCTGTCTCCCGACTTTCTGCTCGACACGCTCGAGCAGCTCGGCGAGGATGATTTCGACGTGAACGTCATCTCCAAGTCCGGCACGACCCTCGAGCCGGCCGTCGGCTTCCGCATAGTCCGTGCCCTCCTTGAAAAAAAATACGGCGCCGCCGCAAAAAAACACATTTTCGCCACCACGGACGCCAACCGCGGCGCTCTGCACGACATGGCCGTCGCCGAGGGCTGGGAGCGCTTCACAATACCCGACGACGTCGGCGGGCGCTACAGCGTCTTCTCCGCCGTCGGCCTCCTGCCCATGGCAGTCGCCGGAATCGACATCTCAAGGGTCATCGCCAAGGCTGTCGAGACCTTCGACGCGCTTGACCTCCGCAGCCCGGAGAATCCCGCCTGGCAGTATGCCGCCGCAAGGCAGCTCCTATACGGCAGCGGCTTCGAGGTCGAGCTGCTCGCCTCCTATGAGCCGTCCTTCCGTTTCATGGGCGAATGGTGGAAGCAGCTTTTCGGCGAGAGCGAGGGCAAAAACGGCATCGGCATATTCCCCGCCTCCCTTGAATACACGGCAGACCTGCACTCCATGGGACAGTACGTTCAGGACGGCCCCCGCAAGCTCATGGAGACCGTCGTCTCCTTCGAAACAAGCCGCGGGAAATACGCTGTACCCTTCGGCATGGGCGACCCCGACGGGCTTAATTATATTGCCGGACGCGACCTCTCCGACGTCTGCCGCGTCGCGCGCGACGCTGTCAGGGCCGCGCACATAAGCGGCGGCGTGCCGAACCTCGGCGTCTCCGTCACCGCGAGGGACGAGGACGGCTTTGCCGAGCTTGTCTGCTTCTTTGAGCTTGCCTGCGCCCTCTCGGGCTACATGTCCGGCGTGAATCCCTTCGACCAGCCGGGCGTCGAGGCATACAAAAAAAACATGTTTAAAATGCTCGGAAAGCCCGGGACAAATTAACTTTATATGAATTTTAGCTTTTTTCGTTGAACTCCCGCGGAAAAGATGTTAAGCTATGTGCATAAAGAGTCCAACCACCAATATCATCTACAAAGGAGTGGTCTAAATATGGTCAAGGCAATTGTCGGACTTAAGGGTTCGGGTAAGACCAAGAGGCTTGTTGAATTGGTCAACGAGGCTGTTAACGAGGAACGCGGCGACGTGATCTGCATCGAAAAGGACAAAAACCTCACCTATGACATCCCTTATAAGGCCCGACTCATCCACGCGAGCGATTACGAGATAGGCACCTTTGATTTTATGAAGGGCTTTATCAGCGGGCTTTGGGCAGGAAATTATGACATCTCCCATATCTTCATCGACAATTTCCATAAGATGTTCAACGCCGGCACGGAAACACAGGTCGTGGAATTCCTTGACTGGCTCTCAAGCTTCACGGAGCGCGAGAACATCCGCTTTACCATCACCATGACAGCAGACCCCGCCCAAGTCGGCGAGGGTATAAAAAAGTACATCCTCGAATAAACCATTTCCGCCTCCGACTTGCGTCGGAGGCGGAAGTTTTTCTTTTTCCCTTATTTCGCCCAAGCGAGGATTTCGGCGAGGTTTTCCTCGCAGACGCAGGATGCGCCGACGGCGGTCATATCGAGGGTCGCCTGCTCCTGCGGGGTGAGGCTCGGCTTGGAGGTGAGCCTTGCGGCGATATCCTTGACCTTTATCTTCATGATGAGCTTAAACGGCCCCTTGAGCTTGCTTATGTCGAAGCCGCCCTGCAAATAGAAGACGGCGACGCTCTCGGGAATGTGCATCTTGGCACGGAAGCCGGGGACAAGCTCCTCTGCGGGGGGGCTCATGCCGACGCCGATGGCGGCCTTGACATTGCAGTATTTCGCGACTTTTTTGTAGCCGACGATGCTGCCTGCCATAAGCCAGCCGAGGAAAATGGCGTCGCCGCCCTTGTGAACCTCGGGAATGCTGTCCGCGCTGTAGGCGGGGATATCGAGCGCCTTGGCAAGGAGCTTGGCATACTGCCGGGTGTAGCCGGTGTTGGACTTATAGATAACTATCATCGATTTTCCTCCCGTTTGTGATTTTTCGGTCAAAGTTTCACTTGGCCTTATTGTATCATAAAAACCTTCGATTTCAAGTACGTCTTGCATCAATCTACACAAAAATTCATTGAGCGCTCCCGAAATTCCGGTACAATAA
>JAVVTL010000049.1:0-2683 GCA_036653715.1 Oscillospiraceae bacterium | reverse complement strand
GAAACGGCATGCGGCGTTTATAAGCGCCACATGCCGTTGGTTCCTTAAAGTTCCCTGTACATTGCGGGGGCGTCGGACTTTGCGGCGTGCTCGTCGACGGAGACGACCTCGACGCGCAGCTTGCGGGCGCCGAAGGAGACCTCGATGAGGTCGCCGGGCTTCACCTCGGCGGAGGCCTTGGCGCCCTTGCCGTTGATGGAGACACGGCCGCCGTCGCAGGCCTCGTTGGCTATTGTCCTGCGCTTTATGAGGCGCGAGACCTTGAGATATTTGTCAATTCGCATTAAATGCTCCTAATCGTTGTATTTCGGCCCGTATAACTCCGCCGGAAGCCATTCCGAGAGATAGGTCAGAATAGGGTTGGGGCCGTCCGATACATATTTTGTCTCCTCGCAGTGAAAGGACATAGTCGCTTCGCCGCTGTCCGCGGGCAGCATGACGCGCACCTGCGTGCCTCTATTGGGACGGCTCTCGATGATGAGAGCGCCGCCGTGCCGCTCCGCTATGGCGCTCGCCACGCCCAGACCTATGCCGCTGCCGGATATTGCCTCGGTCAGGGTCATATTTTCCCGCCAGCGGCAAAACACCGTCGGCAAAACCTGCGGCGCTATACCGTCTCCGTTGTCGTCCACGGAGATTATAATGCTGTTATCTATTTTTGTGACGGATATTTTGATTGTTTCGTTCTTGCCGCAGTGAGGCAGGGCGTTTGAGAGGAGATTCAGCAGGAGCTGTATAAAAAGGTCCCTGTCCACTGCCGCCTCGCAGGGCTTGTCGCTCGGCTCGAAATGGATTCGTGCACCCGTCCCGACGAAATCCGCCGCGGATTCCGCGATATATTGACAGAGCTTCGAGACATCGGTTATGGTGGGTGTGAACGGCATGTCGCCGCGCTCTATTCCGTATGCCGTCGAGACGTTGAGGAGGAGCCTGCGGAGCTGATGATAGCTGTGCTCCAAAACGGAGACGCTGCTTTTCAGTCGTTCGTCCCGATTTTCTTCGGTGTAGACCTCAAGTCTGTCCGTCGCCAGACGGAAATTTGCCATCAGTCGGCGGACGGGTGCCTCAATCGGATTCACGGGCAGCTCCTCCGGCGAGCCCGGATTGAAATCGAGCATATATACTTTCACGCCGTCAAAGAGCGTGGCGGAAATCGCCGCCCTCCTGCCGCCGACAACTGCCGTTGTCATAAATTGCACCGACTGGGTTTTGAGGATATACTCGGGCAAAAGCGACGAGGCGATTTTGCCGGTGCTGTCGCCCACGCTGCTTATAGCGGCGTGGTTCATAAATGCAATATTTCCCTTTTCAACGCCAACCACTGCCTCTCGGCAGAGAGAGAACATGTCGGCAAGACTCTGAGACGTTTTTCCCATTGTTCCTCCACGAGTTTGTTTTGCCCATAATACCAAACATCCCGCCCATTTTCAACTCAATTCACGTTTATTCACGGTATGTTCATTCATTGCTATGATAGTGTGTGCTATATATGATATGTGTTTTTTCCGTCGCGGCTCACAGTGAAAAACAGGAAACATTGTTCAAACGTATGTAATGTTTATAATATTGCAAATAGGTATTGAATTTTCTGCCAAAACGATATAAAATACAGCTGCAAAGCAAATTGACCACTAACTATTTAACATGGAGGAATAAAGCATGAGCATCAAGATAGCCGTAAACGGCTTTGGCCGCATCGGCCGCTTAGTATTCCGCGCCGGCATCGTCAGGGACGACATCGAAATCATCGCCGTCAACGCCCCGGACAAAACCCCCGAGCAGCTTGCCTACGCCACCAAATATGACTCCGTCCACGGTCGCTTCAAGGGCACCGTCGAGTTCGATAACGCCGACCCCGCGCTCATCGTCAACGGCAAGCGCGTAAAGCTTCTCGCCTCTCGCGATCCCTCCCTGCTCCCCTGGCGCGAGCTTGGCGTCGATTACGTCCTCGAGTGCACCGGCAAGTTCCTCACCAAGGAATCCGCCCAGCCCCATCTCGATGCCGGCGCGAAGGTCGTTGTCCTCTCCGGCCCCTCCAAGGACGACACGCCCATGTTCGTCTGCGGCGTCAACCTCGAGAAATACACCGCCGACATGCAGGTCGTCTCCAATGCCTCCTGCACCACCAACTGCCTCGCCCCCCTCGCCAAGGTCATCAACGACAACTTTGGCATCATCGAGGGCCTCATGACCACCGTCCACTCCGGAACCGCCAGCCAAGCCGTTGTTGACGGCTTCTCCAAAAAGGATTGGCGTCTGTCCCGTTCCTGCTTCGATAACATCATCCCCTCCTCCACCGGCGCCGCCAAGGCAGTCGGCAAGGTCATCCCCGCCCTTAAGGGCAAGCTCACCGGCATGTCCATGCGCATTCCGAGCGGCGACGTCTCCATCGTTGACCTCACCTGCCGCCTCGAGAAGGGCGCCTCCTATGACGACATCTGCGCCGCCGTCAAAAAGGCCTCCGAGGGCTCCATGAAGGGCGTCCTCGCCTACACGGACGAGGAGGTCGTCTCCACCGACTTCCGCACAGACCCCCACACCTCCATCTTCGACGCCAAGGCAGGCATCTCCCTGAACGACAACTTCGTCAAGCTCGTCGCCTGGTACGACAACGAGTGGGGCTTCTCCAACAAGATGCTCGACCTGACAGCCTATATCGACTCCGTCAGAAGCAAATAATCCC
>JAVVTL010000048.1:0-12163 GCA_036653715.1 Oscillospiraceae bacterium | reverse complement strand
AGGAGGTCTTCGAAGTGCTTGGCGGGGATGGGCTTGGAGTAATAGAAGCCCTGGGCGGTTTCACAGCCGCAGCCGCGGAGGAAGATCACCTGCTCGCGGGTTTCAACGCCTTCCGCCACGACGGACATGTTCAGCTCATTCGCCATGCGGACAATATTGGCAATAACCGTTTTACCGCGCGTGGAATTCAGCGCCTTGCCAAGCATGAAGCGATCGAGCTTGAGGACGTCCACCGGAAGCTCCTTCAGAACGTTGAGCGAGGAATACCCGGAGCCGAAATCGTCCAGCGACAGCTTGAAGCCCGCCTGATGCAGGAGCTGTAAAATCTTTATCAGCTTATCGATGTCGGTATAGACGAGGTTTTCCGTAATTTCAAGCTCAATCATTTCAGGCGGCACGGCGCTCTCGCGCAGCTTCGCGCGTATAACGTCAACGTAGTCCGGGCCGTACATGTAGCTGCGGGACTGGTTTATCGAAATCGGCACGGTGGAAACGCCCCGCTCGTGCTGTGAGCGCATGAATTTGCAGAGCTGTCCGAGCATGTACATATCCATGCGGTAGATGGCTCCCGACTGCTCGAAAAGCGGGATAAAATCATTCGGCATAATCACTGTGCCGTCCGGCTTTATCCAGCGGACGAGGGCTTCCCCTCCCACAATTTTCTCGGTCAAAAGGTCGTATTTGGGCTGGATAAAGAGCTTGAACTCCTCGTTTTTCAGCGCCGCGGGCATTGCGTTTTCAAGCTCCGTGCAGCGGTCTATCCGTCGCTGCATTTCTTCGTTGTAAACGGCGATGTCCGAATTTCCGCCGCCCTTGGCGGACTTGGCGGCCTTGCGGGCAATGTTGGATTTTTCGATGGAGGAGGCAATATTCTCACTGCGGTTTTCAAGCTTATACGCGCCGAAGGCGAGCCGGACGGAGCAATAACCGCCGGCGGGCGGCTGCCACGAGGAGATTTGACCGCGCAGGCTCTCGATGTAGGTGCGCAGCTCCGACTCGTCCGCCCTGCTGAAAAGCAGGAGCAAAAACTGATCCGTATTTACCCTTGTGAAGGTCTCGCCCTTTGTGCAGGCGCTTTTAAGGCAGGCGACAACGTGCAGCAGCAGGTCGTTGCCGGCGGAGTAGCCCAAGTCGTTGTTGATGTAGCGGAATTTCTTCAGGTCAAAATTCAGAAGTGTGTATTTCTGAGCGCCGAATTGGCGGAACAGCGCCTCGGCGTCCAGCTTAAAGCGCTCGATATTTGAGGCGCCTGTCAGTTGGTCGTAATACGCCAAATTATAAATCTTGGCGTTCGACCTTTTTCTCGTCACGCTTATGTAGAGGACAAGCAGCGCAAGGAGCAGCAGCACGCCCGTCAGCAGTAAAACCGTGAGAAATATGACCTTTTGAGAGCGCTCAAACACCACCGCTTCAGGCAGAGAGGCGAATAAATACCAATCGTTCGCGCCGATAATCGGGGCATAGGCAAAGAAACGGGTTCCGGTTTTCATGGTAATATGGGAGACGCCGCTTGTGCCGCTTTTTAGGTTGTCCGCAAATTCGCGAACCGTCTCCGCGCTATTGAGAGGCGCCGCAATTTCCGCGATGTTATTCCCGATTCTATCCGCAATGGGATGCAAAATGACGTTTGCATGGGAATCGGCGATAAAGGCAATCCCGCTGTCGTGGTAAAAGGAGATATCGATTCTGTCGGTGAGCTTGTCAAGCTCGTAGCCGGAAAAGAGAACGCTGACGACCTCTCCCCCGTGGTATACCGGCACGGCGTAGACGATGCCCGGGGTGACGCCGTCGACCTTATCGATAATGGGCTGGGAGAGGAAGCGCTGCCCCTTTACCGCCGCCTGAAAGAACTCCCTGTCCGCCACCGAAAACTCATAACCGTCGCTTGCGACGGCGTTGCCGGCGAGGTCCACAATCGCGATGCGATACAGTCCGAATTTGTCTGCCTGATATTTTATGCGCGCGAGCTTCTCCGCCATCGGAACCTCCGGATCGGAAATCTTCCCGTCGGCCAAAACCTCGAGTATGTCAAAGTCTCGGGCAATCTGCCGCTGAACCGAAGCCGCGCCCTGCGTCGCCACCTCGGAGAGGTGCATGCGGGATTCAACGGTGAGTAAGTCGGTGATATATCGCGCGTACAGTGCTCCCAAAAGGACTAAGACCGCGGCGGAAAGTGTTACGATTATCAGTGTTTTATGACCTTTTAGGCTCATTTATTACCACCTCGCTCACCTATTACTTTTACGAATTTGTTGTATCCTATCACGTCAAGGTAACAATTACAATAATTTTGGAGAATGCGGTCGAATAAATGCAACCAAAAGTTAAACACGGGCGCTTTTGCGCCCGTGTTTAATCGGATTGATACTGTTTTTTTAAGTTGCGCTCACGCTTGTGCGCGTTCCGATGAGCTTGCCGTCATTTTCCGCCGAGGGTCGGGTCGAGGAATATGCCGAGGCGGGGCGGGTAAAAGGTGAACAGGGCGAAGCCGACAAGGGTCATAAGCAGGGCGAGCCAAGCGAGGGAAATTGCCGTCCGCGAGGAAAAGCGGTCGCCGCGCAGAAAATGCGCGCTGAAAGCATAGGCGGCGAGGACGCCTGCGACAAAGGTGGCAATATCCGCCCACAAAAAATGCCGCCCGACAACTCCGACGTAGGTATAGAAGATGACGACAATCGCGCTCATCCCGACAAAAGCCGAGAGGATTTTCACGGGGACAAAGTTTTTGAGCCTTTTGCCATAGGCGAAATATTCGATTACGGCAAAGAAAATAAGCGGTATTGCCAGCAGCTTCAGGTGCTCCCAGGTGCTCTCGTTTACGGCGGAGAAGATTGCGGCAAGCTTGTTTTCTCCCGTCCACTCATATACAAAATGCAAAAGCGTACCCGCGGCAATCGTAAAAATCGCGCCGGCAGTCTGAAATTTTTTCAACACATCACACCCTTCGCGCTTATCTTATGACGGGTATGATGAAACTATGAAAAGTCCGCTCGTCAGTCGCCGTATTCCCCGGGGGAACAGGCTTGGATTTTCCCGACGCCGTTAATGCTGTTTTGCATCTCATCGCTGTATATTGCAAAGCGGTTTTTTCCGTTTTGCTTTGCATAGTAGAGGGCGGCGTCCGCTTTTTTTGAGAGCTCCTCACAGGTGCTGCCGTCCCTCGGAAACAGGGCGACGCCTATGCTGCAGGAGACGGAATATTCGAGCTCGTTTTTTTGGAAGGACCATTTGAAGACCTTGGAGATTGCCGCGAGCTTCTGTGCCAAGTCCTCCCCCCTACCGACGCCTTCCACAAATACCATAAATTCGTCGCCGCCGACGCGCCCGACAATATCCGTCGCGCGGAAGAGCTGCTTCAGCTGATGACTGACCTCAATGAGCGCTGTGTCGCCGCTGGCGTGGCCGAGGGTGTCGTTGACGGCCTTGAAGTTATCTATGTCGAGCAGCAGAAGTGCGGCGAGAGAAATCGGCGTGTTCAGGCGATGCTCCACAAGCTGCTCTGTGGTTGTCTTGTTGAAAAGCCCCGTCATGGGGTCGCGCTGTGATTTTTCGGTTATCGCGCAGAGCTCGCGCTTGACATAGTCAATATCGGCTATGACGCCCACGGCAAGGGTGAGGCGGTTATTTGCGTCCCGCACCGCGGTCATGGAAACACGGCACCAGATGAA
Organism: Oscillospiraceae bacterium; assembly: GCA_036653715.1. Taxonomy (GTDB): domain Bacteria; phylum Bacillota; class Clostridia; order Oscillospirales; family Oscillospiraceae; genus Scatomorpha. Next base: position 8,495 of record JAVVTL010000048.1, on the reverse strand, counting down.
GCTGCCGTCAATCTTTTTTATGCGAAATTCGCCGCTGGAAAAATGGTTGCCCGCTTCTATTTTGCGATAAATCGCGAGGCAGGCTTCCTCGTCCTCCTCGGGAACAAGGTGATTGTCGACAATGCTCTGCGGGAAGTTTTCAAGTGTGCAGGGATAGCCGAATTTTTGCTCGAAAATTTTTGAATGGCGGATGGTGCGCTTGATGGGGTCCCATTCAAAGATTATTTCCTGCGTCTCCTCCGTAATGAGGTCGTAGCGGTGTTTTGCCTCATGCAGCGCCTTCTGCGTCTGTTTAAGCTCGGTAATATCGGTAAAACAGCAATAAACAAGCGGCTCGCCGTCGCTTCCGCGCATTATATCCCCGCAGAGGAGCAGCCACTTGGTATTGTCGAGCGCGTCCACAAAACGCACCTCGACGCTCTCGACGCCGCCGTATTTTGCCTGATTACTGACGGTCTTTTTAACGTTTTCGACGTCCTCCGGCAGGATGAGAGCGGTGAGCTTATTTGCATATCGCGCCTCAAGCCGGTCCTTTGAGTAGCCGATAAAGCGGTAGAAGCCGTCGTTTGCCCCAACAAGAGTAAAGCCGTCGTCCACGCGGCATTTGAAGACGCCGCCGGGGATGGTATTGTATATTGTGAGCAGCTCCTCGTGAACCGCCTCAAGCTCCCTTTGATTTTCCCTGCGAGTGGCATTCCTGCTGAAAATGAAGAGGACAAGGACAGCCAACATCGCCCCGCTGAAGATGAAGGACTGAACCGTAAGCGCGAGCGCGCGCGAGGTGACAATTTCATTCGGGAGCACGGAGAGATAATACCAGTCGTTGATTCCGACGGGCATATAGTTCATCGTCCGCCTGTCGCCAAACCATTTATAGGATATCCAGCCGGATTTTCCGCCCAGCATATTCAGGCGCATTTCCTCAATGTCCCCGTCCGAGAGGGCGGAGGCATCTCGGAAGCTTGAATATATATCCGAATTATTTGAATTGTTGGTATTTTTGTTGTCCCACGCGATTATATGTCCGTCGGCATTTGCGAGATAGCTGTAGCCTCTGCCGCCGAAGGAGTAGGTGGATAATACTTCCGCCAGCGAGGACATTAAGTAGCGGCCGTTGACGACGCCGATAATTTTGTCGTCTCGCACTATGGGCGACGACACGACAACAATGTTTTTTTGGTCCCTGAACGACTCCTCGATGTAGGTCACCGTCGTCTCTCCCGACATAGTGGCCTTGAAATGAGGGTAGTCGGAAATATTGCCGAGCACAGTGCCGTCGGTGTCGTAAAGTGTGCCGTCGGGCGTTGCTGTGGTGATGCTTTTAAAGGTTTTCACTTTATCGATGTTTCCCTGGAATTCACAAATGGTTTCGCGTGATTCGATAGGCAATCCGCTCCTGCCGAGATAATAGGCGATTCTTTCCATATACATTATATCGTTGGAGATGTGCTCGTTGATGAGCGCCACGGATTGAATCGCACTCTCCTGAACGACCTGATTCACGCGCTCCTGCTCCTCACCCCGGACGACGTGAAGATAGCTCGCGGCAATTAGGATGATTGCGATGCCTGTTAGCAGGATGGCAAGCGCGTTCAGGTGTTTTTTCTTCAGCTTTATTGGATTAGTATTCATGTATCATTCCCCTATCTCGGTTGCAGGCTTGGCATGACATACTCAATTTTTCCTTAATTTTCTTTTTTCGATTTAAAGTATATTCTGATTTATATATATGTCAATCTAAAACTTATGTTTAATTCACTTTTGTGCGGCAAAATATTCAAAACCCCCGGCCCGATATTTCGGGCCGAGGGTTTTTGTTGCGCGTATTTTACGGCTTGAGCGGTGGGAGTGCAGACGCTTATTCGGCGGCGTCTTCCGCTTCCGGCTCGGCGGACTGCTGGGTTCTGCCCTCGATGAGGTTCAGAATCATGCTGTCCGTGGGAATGAGAAACTCGATGTTCGGGTTCTTGGCGATTTCGAGATCCTCGATCTTAACACAGTCGCCGAGCTTCATGCCGGTCACGTCGATTTCTATCTGCTCGACCAAATCCGACGGCAGGGCCTTGTAGGGTATTTCGTTGAGAAGCTGCTGAATCATGACGGACACGGTCTCTCTGCCGGTGATGACGACCTGCGCCGTGCCGTTCATGAATTTGCCCTCCGTCAGGCTCTGGAAGGAGAGATTGCGGATGCTTCCGGAAATTGCGTCACAGCTGATATCCTTCAGCAGGACGTTGTATTTCTTGCCCTCGCATTCGAGGGTCAGGTTGCCGCCCCTCGACTTTGCCTTCAAAAGCTTTTTTGCGGCCGCATAGGGAATCTGAACATGCAGGGTCTCCGTGAGGCTGCCGCCGCAGGCCGTTGCCGGAACCATGCCGTTTTTCCTGAGCTGCTTGACCTTGATTTCGATGTCGCGTTTTTCCGCTGTTAGTACATACATCTGTATGACCTCCATATTTTTTAAGATTTATCTTTTGGCATTCAATTAAAACTCCGCCTGATAAAAAAAGAAGGGCTTTTCATATCGCTGCTCTGTGGCAGAATACCAAAAGCCCTTCTTGCTAAGACGGTTCTTTATAGTATAGAATTATTCTTACTATAGCACACATAAATACAAAAGGCAAACTCCCCCGCATTAAGCTGCCGCGCCCCTGTCCGACAATTTGCATTTCACGTCTTTTTTCATAAGTTTTATTGTACACATTGACCATTTCAAAGATTATATCCTCCGGCACTTGATTTATTCTTAACAATCATCTACAATTACTTTTTGAGTATATACAATAAGCTGTGAAGGGAGGTCATACAGATGGGGCAGGAAAAATTTGAATGTCCGGGCTGTGCCAACGTCTCCGAGGAAGAATACCGCTCTGTGCTGGATGCGATTTTCTGCGGAATCATCATTTTGGACGGCTCGGGCAGGGTATCCCGCTACAACGACGCCGCCATAGAAGCCTTTGGCGTTCTCGATGCTCAGCGCGGGGAGACGCCCGAGGAATGCATCCGCGCCTTTTGTGAGCTGCTCGGCGAGCTTGTCGATCTCGTCCGCGGGAGCGGGCGCTATCAGATTGACATGGACGACCGCCGCTTTGTCTGCAACGTAAACGCGTGGCAGTCCGAAGGCACACGCATAGGCACAATCATAATTTTCCACGAATCCATGCACTCCAACTGCATCGTCCAGGAGATGGACGTCACAAACAACCTCCTTCAGGAAATCAACATATTCGTCGAGTCCTCCCACGACGGCATCCTCGTCACGGACAACCACGGCATGGTCATACGCGTAAACGCCGCCTTTGAGCGCGTTTTTTCCGTAGCGCGGCGCGATGTCCTCGGCAGAATGGTCCCCGAGCTGATTGCCGAGGGGCTGTTCCCGCAATCAGCCGCTCTCAAAGTTCTCGAAACTCAGGAGACGGCGACGGTCGTCATGGATAAGGGCAACCAAAAAATCATTGCCACCGGCACCCCCGCCTTTGACGACTGCGGCGTCTTCACCTCCGTCGTCGTCAACATACGCGACATCACCGAGCTGAACAACCTCCGCTTTAATCTCGATCAGCAGCGCATGGTCTCCGAGGGCTATGTGCGCGAGCTCACCTTTATCAGCAACCAAAAGAAAAATAACGACGTGGTCGCCTGCAGCAAGGAAATGCAGACCATCATGGACACCATCAAGGCAATCTCCGGCGTCGATTCCACCGTCCTCATAACCGGCGAGTCCGGCACCGGCAAGGAGGTCATCGTAAACCAAATCTACAAAACCAGCTCCCGCAACACCAAGCCCATCATAAAAATCAACTGCGGCGCCATTCCAAGCTCGCTCTTTGAGTCCGAGGTCTTCGGCTACGAGGACGGCGCCTTTACCGGCGCTCGGCGCAAGGGCAAGGCCGGCTTTTTTGAGCTTGCCAACGAGGGCACCCTATTTCTTGACGAGATAGGCGAGCTTGACACCGACGTGCAGGTAAAGCTCCTGCGCGTGATTCAGGAGGGCGAGATAACGCGCATAGGCGGCAGCAAGTCCATTCATGTGGACGTGCGCCTCATCGCCGCCACCAACCAGGACCTTTGGGCGCTGACACAAGCGGGAAAATTCCGACAGGACCTCTTTTACCGCCTAAACGTCATAAACATCGAAGTCCCTCCCCTGCGCCAGCGTCAGGACGACATCATCCCGCTCGCCATCTACTTCCTTGAAAAATACACTCTCAAATACCACAAGCAAAAGGAAATGTCCCTCGAGCTTGGCAAGATTCTCCGCAGCCTCGATTGGCCGGGGAACATCCGCGAGCTGGAAAACCTCATCGAGAACATGGTCGTTCTCGTGCAGGACGACGTGCTTCTCCCCCACCACCTGCCGCGCCAATACCAGCAATCCCCCGCCTACGAAAGCCAGGTCGTCGTCAAGGGAATCCTCCCGCTCAAGGTCGCCGTCGAACAGGTAGAGGCTCAGCTTATTCAGCACGCGCAGGACAAATATACCACCACGCGCGAAATCGCTCAGGCGCTCGGCGTAAACCAGTCCACCATCTCAAGAAAGCTTGCACAATTCCTGCATCACTGATGCATTTGTGCATAGCACGTCAAAACCCACTGATATAAGGCTTTTTTATCGGCAGGGCCGTTCCGGCGATGCATTTGTGCATAATCGCGGGTTCGGCCCTGCCGCGACTTTGTCCCACTGGTGGCAGTTTGAGGGCTTTTTTAAGTTGGCACGGAATATGCTCTAATTATAGGCAAGAGGACTTCGTCAAAAATAAAACTACCGAAGGGAGTGTCACAATGGAAAACTGGAAACTCATGTACGACCAGAAACTTATGACCGCCGAGGAAATCGCCTCTAAATTCGAATCCGGCGATTCCTGCATAAGCAACGGTCAAATCACCGAGCCTATTGAGATTCTGGACGCCCTTGCAGAGCGCGCAAAGCGCGAAGGGCTTAAAGACATCCGCCACTATCTCCTGCTCCCCATGCGTGCACAGAAATACATGGAAAAGGGTATGGAGGAACACATCAGGCACATCTCTCACTTTGTCAGCGGCTTCGACCGCGAGGCAATTTGGGAAGGCCGCGCAGATTATCTCCCCTCCCACTACAGTCAGGTCCCCTATGTCTGGAGAAATGCTTTGGACGCCCCCGACGTCTTCTACTGCACCGTCGCCCCCATGGATAAGCACGGCTATTTCAGCACCGGCACCGCCGGCGACCTCAACGAAATCCGTAAGCTTGCAAAGAAAATCTACCTCGTCGTAAATCCCACCATGCCCCGCACCTTCGGCGGCGCCATACATATCAGCGAGGTCGATGGACTCATGGAGACCTCCGTTCCCATCACCGAGGTTGCTCCCCCTCCCATCGGCGCGGACGATCTTCTCATCGGTCAGATGATAGCCGCGGAAATCCCCAACGGTGCCACGCTTCAGCTCGGCATAGGCGGCATCCCCAACGCCGTTGCTCAGGCGCTTTTGGATAAACGCGACCTCGGCATCCACAGCGAAATGTTCTGCGACAGCATGGTTGACCTCTACAACGCAGGCGTCATCACCAATGACCGCAAGAACATTCACCGCGGCAAATCCATTGTCACCTTCACCTTTGGCACCCGCAGCACCTATGACTTCCTTGACGATAACCCCGTGGTCGAGTTCCTGCCCGTTGACTATGTCAACGACCCGAGAGTCATCGCCCAGAACGACAACGTAATCTCCATAAACTCCTGCTTGGAGGTTGACCTCTTCGGTCAGGTCTGCTCCGAGACCATAGGCCCGAAGAACTTCAGCGGCGTCGGCGGTCAAGTCGACTTCATCCGCGGTGCCTCGGCATCCAAGGGCGGCAAATCCTTCCTCGCCTTCAAAGCCGCCGCCAAAAAAGGCGCCATCTCCAAAATCAAGCCCATCCTCACCCCCGGCTCCTGCGTCAGCACCACCCGTAATGACGTTGACTATATCGTCACCGAATTCGGCATGGTGAGACTTAAGGGTCTTACCTGCTCCGAACGCGCAAAGGCGCTCATCGGCATCGCCCACCCGAACTTCCGCGAGGAGCTTACCTACGAGGCGCAAAAGATGCACATAATCGTCTAAGCACCGCCTCACCCCAACAATGCGCTCAAAGTTCCAAAAATATAAAGGAGGATTTCTATCATGGCGTTAATGACAAAAGAGCAGTATCAAGCAAGTATCCGTGCCCGTAAACCGATGAACGTTTGGTTCCTTGGCGAAAAGGTCGAGGACCTCACCACTTATCCCCCTCTCGCTGGTAGCTTCAATGCTATCTCCAAAATCTATGAGCTTCAGAACAACCCCGAGTGGAAAGACCTCATCACCGTTGCCTCTCACCTGAACGGCGAGCCGGTCAGCATCTATAACGCCCCCCTGCGTTCCGCCGAGGAAGCAAACCGCAAGACCCGCGCCGCCCGCGCCCTCTCCGAAGTCATCGGCTGCTGCACCCACCGCTGCACCGGCTCCGAAGCTTTCGCAGGCCTTGGGCCCGCCACCTATGACATGGACCATGACCTCGGAACCCATTATTACGAACGCTTCATGAAGTTCCTTGAGTACGTCCAGAAGAACGACCTCAGCTGCACCGTCACCGTCACCGACGTTAAGGGCCTTCGCACCCTTACCCCCAGCCAGCAGCCCGATCGCGACTGCTACGTCCATGTCGATGAAATCAGAGACGACGGCATCATCGTCAGCGGCTTCAAGTGCAACCAGACCGGTATCCTCTTCGCTCACGAGGTCATCATTGTCCCGACGACCAACATGAAACCCGAAGACAAGGACTTTGCTCTCGCCTGCGCCATCCCCGCCGACGCCCCGGGCATGACCTACGTTCTTGGCCGTACTCCTCAGGATAAGCGTTTCTTCGAAATCGGCGGAGACATCGAAGGTATCGACCTTGGCAAGCTCTATGCCGACCATCAGGCAATGGTTTATTTCGACAAGGTCTTTGTCCCCAATGACCGCGTCTTCCTCTGCGGCGAAACAAAATATGTCGGCCGCCTCCTCAGCTATTTCACCGCAGTCCACCGTCTCACCGCCGGCGGCTGCAAGGCCGGTGGTTGCTCCGCTCTCTGCGGCGCCGCGAGCCTCGTAACCGAAATGATCGGCGTTCAGAAGGCCGGACATATCAAGACAAAGCTTACACAAATGGCAATGACAGCCGAGACAGTTTACGGTCTGTCCCTCGCCGCCGGCTTGGAAGGCTTCAAGCATCCGAGCGGCTTCTGGATTCCGAACCCCCTGATGTCCCATACCTGCAAATATACCTGCTGCACCGCCCCGTTCGAAGCAATGCGCTACGCCCGCGACATAATCGCCGGCTTTGGCGAGACCGCTCCGTCCGAGATGGATATGCGCAGCCCCGCCGTCGGCGAAATCTGCCAGCGCGCGTATAACCCCGGCAACCCGAAGTACGACGCTTTCGACCGTCTGCGTGCCACACGCTTTGTCGAGCACATGGTCCGCGGCTCCAACTGGTCCGCGATGGCTCTGCACGGCGGCGGCGACCAGGAAGCCGCAACCGTCATGGCTCGTTCCTACACCGACTGGAACTACCTGCACAACATCGTCAAGGTCGCCAGCGGCATCGAAAAGGATCCGAAGTTCTGCAGCGACTTCATCGACAGCATCGGCAAACGTCAGGGCCGTATCTGCACCACCCTCGATCTGCCCAGAGTTGACTAATTTTCCGCGTGTGGCCGCTTCCCGGCTAAACGCATAAGTTTCCTCGCACAGGTAGGACTATTGCAGCCCATCACTGCGATAGTCCTACCGTTTTAAAAAAATGAATTTCTAAAGGGGTCTGGATAATTGGAAACGAAAGACGCAATCCTCGGTCGGCGCAGCATCCGCAAATACACGGATAAGGCCGTCTCGGACGAAGCCCTCGAGCAAGTACTTGAGGCAGCGCTTATGGCGCCGTCCGGAATCAATCTACAGCCATGGTTTTTTACGGTCGTCCGCTCACCCGAAAAGCGGCGCGAGCTGTTTGAAATTACCGGACAGGTGTTCGGGAAATTCAGACCCGTCCTCGAAAAGCGCTTTCAGCGCAACCCCGAGGCGGTTGAGGAGACCAAGGAATTTCTGAACAGCATGGGCGGAGCGCCCGTTGTAATTCTGGTCTTCATGCTCAAGCCCGACTATGAGGACGAGACCACTGTCATCTCCGGCATCTCTGCCGCGATTGAAAATCTCTGCCTGCGCGCCTATGACCTCGGCATGGGCACCTGCTGGATGACAGCTGCACTTCGCGCCGGCTCCGGAGAGGAGCTGCACCAACATTTTGCGCCGGATAAGGGGCGCTTTTTGGGTATGGTCACGCTCGGCTATCCTGATATTTCCCCAAATCCACCCACCCGCAGACCCGGCCGCGTGGTCTATATCTGAAAATCGGTTTACCGCAGGTAACTGCCATATCTACACCAATTTTGATTTAGAAAGGGACGAAAAGAATGTTTAAGCTTAATGAGGAACATCGGGAGCTGCAGGCG
>JAVVTL010000047.1:0-12194 GCA_036653715.1 Oscillospiraceae bacterium | reverse complement strand
CTTGGAGTCGGGCGAGGGTTTCGGCTTTGCCGAGGATTTGGCAGAGCTCAACGGCTCCGCCGGGGGTGACGGCGCGGCCCGAGACGGCTATGCGCAGAGGCCACATGAGGGTGGCGTTCTTGACGGCGAGCGCCTCCGCAAGTCCCGTGAGAGCGGCGTGGATTGCCTCGTCCGTCCAGTCGTCGAGCGCGCGCAGGACAGGCTCGGTTTTTTGGAGCATGTCGAGCGACACGGCGGCGTCGGTCTTGGATTTTTTGTTGGTGTAAAGCTCGACGCCGTAGTCCGGCAGGCTGTCGAAGAAATCGAGCTTGGGCGCTATGTCCTCGAGCACCTCCGTGCGCTGTTGGAGGAGCGCGGCGATGGCGGCGGGGTCGATGGCGGGATTTTTCACGGCGCGGCGTATAAAGGGCTCCGCCACGTCGGCAAATGCCGCCGGCGACATTGCGCGGATATATTCGGCGTTGAAGTAGCGCAGTTTTTCGATGTCGAAGATGGCGGGGGACTTGGAGATTCCCGCGATATCAAAGATTTTCTCCAGCTCCGCGACGGTGTAAAGCTCGCGCTCGCCGCCGGGCGACCAGCCGAGCAGCGCGACATAGTTTACCACGGCGTCGGTGAGGTAGCCGAGGGCGATGAGGTCCTCATAAGAGGGGTCGCCGTGGCGCTTGGACATTTTGCTGTGTGCGTCGCGCATGACGGGGGAGCAGTGGACGTATTTCGGTATCTCCCAGCCGAAGCTCTCGTAGAGAAGGTTGTATTTCGGGGCGGAGGAAAGGTATTCCGTGCCGCGCACGACATGCGTAATGCCCATCAGGTGGTCGTCGATGACGTTTGCGAAGTTATAGGTCGGCAGACCGTCCCGCTTCATGAGCACCTGCTCGTCCAAATCGGCGTTCGGCACGGTCACCTCGCCGAATATTTCGTCCCTGAAGGTCGTCGTCCCCTCGTGTGGGATTTTTTGCCTTATGACAAAGGGCTCGCCCGCGGCGGCGCGGCGCGAGGATTCCTCGGCGGAAAGCGCACGGCAGGGGTCCTCGGTCTTGGTGAAGGCGGCGTGGGCGTCCTGCGGCTCCGTCTCCTCGGTCTTTTCGCAGAAGCAGCGGTAGGCACGGCCGTTTTGAACCAGCAGCTCGGCGTAGTTCATGTAAAGCTCGCGCCGCTCGGTCTGGACATAGGGTCCGACGGGGCCGCCGACATCCGGGCCTTCGTCGTGGTCAAGGCCGCAGTCGCGCATGGTTTTGTATATCACATCCACCGCGCCCTCGACAAGGCGCACCTGGTCGGTGTCCTCGATGCGGAGAATAAATTTGCCGCCGTCTCTGCGGGCTATGAGATAGGTATAGAGCGCAGTTCTGAGGTTGCCAACATGCATATAGCCCGTCGGGCTGGGAGCGAAACGGGTGCGCGTCTGCCCGTGAGGTATACGCGTCTCCATATCGTCGAACCATTTTTTGTCTTTCATATACTCGCCTCCATTAGGCCTCCTATATTATTTTATACCGACACCTTTGTCAAGCGACTATTGTATTGGATGGTCAAACGTGGTAAAATTATCAGACAGAATTTATTTTATGGGAGGTATACTTATGATTTCCGAAAGAATGACCAAGCTTGCCAGCGGCGGCAGCGCCATCCGTGCCATGTTTGAAGAAGGAAAGCGTCTGGCCGCCATCTACGGCAAGGAAAACGTCTATGATTTCTCCATCGGCAATCCCTACTTTGCTCCTCCTGACTCCGTTAAAAACGCCATTGTGGACATCATCACGAACAGCGACCCCATGTCCATCCACGGCTATCCCGCCAACGCCGGCTTCCCGGAGGTCCGCACGGCTGTTGCCGACTCGCTCAATCGCCGCTTCGGCACCGCCTATAACGCCGCCAACATCATCATGACCGTCGGCGCTGCCGGCGGACTGAACGTCGCCTTGACCGTCATCTGCAACCCCGGTGACGAAGTCATCGTCGTCTCCCCGTATTTCTTCGAATACAACAACTACATCGGCAATGCCGGTGCCAATGTCGTCGTCGTCCCCGCCTCCGCCGAGAGCGGCTTTATGCCGGATGTGGACGCCATCGCCGCCGCCGTTACCGCCAAAACCAAGGCGCTCATCCTCAACAACCCCAACAACCCCACGGGCGTCATCTACTCCGCCGACATCCTCAAAAAGCTCGGCGCTATGCTTGAGAAAAAAGCCGCCGAGTACGGCGAGCCCATCTATATAATCTCCGATGAGCCGTACCGCGAGCTTGCCTATGACGGCGCGGATGTGCCTTGGCTTCCCGCCTGCTACCGCAACACCATCGTCGGCTATTCCTGGTCAAAGTCCCTCTCCCTCCCCGGCGAGCGTATCGGCTACCTCGTCATCCCCACGGAGGCCGACGAGGGCGCACTCATCTTCGACGCCGCCGTCGTCGCAAACCGTATGCTCGGCTTTGTCAATGCCCCCACGCTGATGCAGCTTGCCGTCGCCCGCTGCCTTGACGAGAGCACCGACATTAACGCCTACGACGCAAACCGCAAGCTCCTCTACAACGCCCTTCACGAGCTTGGCTACGAGTGCTCCTACCCCGCCGGCGCCTTCTACCTTTGGGTGAAGACCCCTGTTCAGGAAGCGGAATTTGTCGCCATGGCAAAAACCCACAATCTCCTGCTCGTCCCCGGCACGAGCTTCGGCTGCCCCGGCTATGTGCGTCTCGCCTACTGCGTCAGCCCCGATATGATTCGCCGCGCCATCCCCGCCTTCAAGTCCCTCGCCGACGCCTGCGGACTCAAAAAATAATCCCGCGCCACTGTCAGAGCATTTCCGGCCGACCTGCGTCAGCCGAGATCCCGCCGGGCGGGGAAACCCGCCCGGCAAGATAATATTGAGGTACAAACACCATGGACGAAAGAAAAATCATGTTCTCGGGCATTCAGCCCTCCGGCGACCTCACCCTCGGCTCCTATATGGGCGCCATCAAAAACTGGGTGGATATGATAGACGACTACAACGCCTATTACTGCATCGTCGATATGCACGCCATAACGGCAAGGCAGGTGCCCGCGGAGCTGCGCCGCCGCACTCTTGAGCAGCTCGCCCAATATATTGCCTGCGGCCTCGACCCGAACAAAGTCACCCTGTTCATCCAAAGCCACGTCCCCGCACATGCCGAGCTTGGCTGGGTGCTCAACTGCTACACAATGTTCGGCGAATTGACCCGCATGACCCAATTTAAGGATAAAAGCGCCAAAAATGCCGACAATATAAACGGCGGGCTTTTCACCTATCCCGCGCTTATGGCGGCGGACATTCTCCTCTATCAGGCGGATTTTGTCCCCGTCGGCGAGGACCAAAAGCAGCATGTCGAGCTTTGCCGCGACGTCGCCACGCGCTTCAACAACGTCTATGGCGAGGTCTTTAAGCTGCCCGACGCGTATATCCCCAAGGTCGGCGCCCGCATCATGAGCCTCACCACCCCCGAGAACAAGATGTCAAAGTCCGACAAGGACCCCGGCGGCTGCGTCTACCTCATGGAAAAGCCCGAGGATATCATGCGCAAGTTCAAGCGCGCCGTCACGGATTCCGACGTCTCCGAGCACTGCGTCCGCCGTGACCCCGCCGATAAGCCCGGCGTCTCGAACCTCATGCAGATATATTCCGCCGCCACCGGCAAACCCTTTGCCGACATCGAAAACGAATTTTCCGGTCTGGGCTACGGTGCCTTCAAAACCGCCGTCGGCGAGGCCGTCGTCGAGAAGCTCCGTCCCATTCGCGAGGAAGCCTCGCGCATCCTTGCGGACAAGGCCTACCTCGAGAGCGTCTACAAAATGGGCGCGGAAAAGGCCGCTGCCAGCGCCGGAAGAACCCTGCGAAAAGTATATAAAAAGCTCGGCTTCATAGCCCGTGCTTAATATAAATATTAACGTCCGGAGATAGAGATATGTTTCTTTCCACTGCACTTTGGCTGCGCGTGCTTTTGGCGATTGCCGTCGGCTTCGCCGTGAGCTTTGCCACCACCCCAATAGTCAAGAGCTTTGCCCAAAAGGTTGGCGCCATAGACGTCCCCACGGAGCTGAGACGCGTCCACGACCACCCCATTCCCCGCATGGGTGGGCTTGCCATCTTCCTTGGCTTCCTCATAAGCGTCCTGCTCTTTGTGGACATAACGCGCCAAATGCGCGGCATACTCCTTGGCGCTGTCGTCATAGTCGCCTGCGGCGCTATCGACGACGTCATCTCCATCAGGGCTTGGATAAAGCTCCTTGTCCAGATAGCGGCGGCTGTCATCGCCGTCCTCCACGGCGTGGTTATTGAGGTCCTTCGCAGCCCGAACCTCCTCAATCAGGAACAGGCGCTCATTTTGGGTGCGCTTGCGATACCCTTCACCATCCTTTGGATTGTCGGCATCACAAACTCCGTGAACCTCATTGACGGACTGGACGGGCTTGCCGTCGGCGTCTCCACCATCGCCTCCCTCACCATGTTCGTCGTCGCGCTCTTGGTGTCCGAAGGGAATGTCGCGCTGATTCTCGCCGCGCTCATGGGCGCATGCGTGGGCTTTATGCCCTATAACCTCAACCCCGCCAAGATATTTATGGGCGACACCGGCGCACTGCTGCTCGGCTATGTCCTCGCCACCGTCTCGGTTGTGGGAATGTTCAAGTTTTATGCCGTGGTCACCTTTGTCGTGCCGCTGTTTGCCCTCGCCCTCCCGCTTGTGGACACATCTTGGGCGTTTTTCCGCAGACTGCTGCACGGTCAAAACCCCATGAAGCCGGACAGGGGTCACATCCACCATCGCCTCATCGACATGGGCCTCACCCAAAAGCAGGCTGTCGCCATCCTCTATTCCGTCTCCGCCGTCCTTGGGCTTTGCGCCGTGGTGCTCGCCACAAACGGCATAGTCAGAATATTGCTCCTGGTCTTCACGCTCATTGCCTCCGCCATTATGGGGCTCTATATCCTCAAGACCCTCAAGGGTCACGAATACCATCCCCCCGTCGACCCCGCACAGGAGGAGAAAAATGGAAAAGCTTAAAGTCATGTCCGTCTTCGGCACCCGCCCGGAGGCAATCAAAATGGCCCCCCTCGCGCTCGAGCTTGCCGGCAGACCGGAGCTTGACGCCACTGTCTGCGTCACAGCCCAGCACAGGGAGATGCTTGACAGCGTCCTCTCCGTCTTCGGCGTGACGCCGGAGCGCGACCTCGACATCATGCGCAAAAACCAAACTCTCTCCGATATAACCTCCCGCATCCTTCAGGGGCTTGCGGGCATTTTTGCGGAGGACGCGCCCGACCTCGTCCTCGTCCACGGGGACACCACCACGACCATGGCGGCGGCGCTCGCCGCTTTTTATGCGCGCATCCCCGTCGGTCACGTCGAGGCGGGGCTTCGCACCTTTGACCGCTGGTCGCCCTACCCCGAGGAAATGAACAGGCGTCTTGTCGGTCAGCTCTCCACCCTTCATTTCGCCCCCACGGAGGCAAATGCCGCAAACCTCAGGCGCGAGGGCGTGGAGGGCGGCGTCTTCATAACCGGCAACACCGTCATCGACGCGCTCACCTACACCGCCCACGGCGACGGCTTTGACTCCCCGCAGCTTGCGGATATAGATTATGTAAACCATCGCGTAATAGCCATGACCTGCCACCGACGCGAGAACTACGGCGCGCCCATGGAGAGCATTTTTGCCGCCGTCAAGAGCATTGCCCTGCGCTTTCCCGACGTGCTCATCGTCTATCCCGTCCACCTCTCGCCGACGGTGCGTGAGGCCGCCTTCCGCGTCCTTGGCGACTGCCCAAATATCCGCCTCATCGACCCGCTCGACGCCGTGGATATGCACAGGCTCATGGCGAAAAGCTACATGGTCATGACGGACTCCGGCGGCATCCAAGAGGAAGCTCCTGCGCTCGGCGTGCCCGTGCTTGTCCTCCGCAGGGAGACAGAACGGCCCGAGGCAGTCGCCGCAGGCACCGTCCTCCTCGCCGGCACAGAGCGCGCGGAGATTGAACGCCTCGCCTCAAAGCTCCTGACGGACAAGGCAACCTACGAAAAAATGGCCCACGCCGTAAACCCCTATGGCGACGGCAGAGCCTGTCCGCGCATTGCGGACGCCATACTCTATCAATTCGGACTGAAAGCCGCAAGGCCGGAGGAATTCCGCCCGTGAAAAACAAGAGGACGTCTGCCTTCATCATCGTCATACTCATCCTCGCCGCGGCTGTGGTGCTTTTTGCGCTGTTCGGCCGCGGCGGCGGTGTTGAAACTCCGCCCGTGGTGCTGCCCACCTCCGCCCTGAACCCCGGTGCAGAGGCGACAAGCCCCTCGGGCGGCGGCGTCTCCACGGCCGAGGTCACGCCGGAGACGGTTCAGGCGGCCATCGCCACCCTCAACCGCGCCGAGAGCTATTCCCGCACCGTCACAGTCGAAAACTTTTGGGCGGCGGGCAGCGGCAGCCAAACGCTTCTTGTCAGGCAGAGCGGCGCGAATTTGCGCATCCGCGTGGAGCAGGACGGAAAAAACATCCTCCTCGTCTCCGGCGGCTCGCTCTACATCTGGTATGACGACGACATCGCCAGCGTCTACATCGGCTCATTTCAGGACAACGCGGCAGATGAGTGGATTCGCTGCCTCACCTACGAGGACATGCTCGACCTGCCCGTCTCCGACATAAGCAACGCCGGCTACACCGAATATGCGGGCGAATCCTGCGTCTTTGCGGAATATAAATCCGGCAGCCTCGGTTATCGGAGCATTGTCTATGTATCCGTCGCCACCGGGCTTCTCATGGGCGCGGAGACACATGACGGGGACTTCCTCACCTATCGCATGACCTCGGCGACGCCGGATATGTCCGCGCCGGACGAGAGCCTGTTTGACCCGCCCGTTCCGCCTGTCTCATAAAAGAAACATCGCGCCGAGTATCACTAACAGCTCCTTGTCCCCGCTCTCCCTGTACATCAGATAGATAATCAGCAGGAGCAGCAAATCCTCCGTCTCCAGCCCGTCGGGCAGCAGCTTATCCACTATGCCCGATATCCCGCCCTGCGGCTGTCCGCCGCGCTCCCCGCCCTTTGGCGAGAACAGACCGCCCAGACCGCCGCCAAGACCGGAGAGCAAGCCGTTCAGTCCTCCCCCGAGGCCCGAGAGCAGACCGCCGCCGCTTGTCTGCGGCGGCGCTTTTATTGCTTGCCCCCTGCGCTCCGACATATTTGACGCCGCCGCGCCCGGCCTGTGCTGCTGTATTTCATTGCGCTGCTGCATTATATTGCTCCTCTGCCGTGTAGGCGGGGCCTGCGGCTCCGCGTCCGGGACGCGCACGAAGCGCCCGGTGTTGCCCTGATACCTGTTATACATCGCCGTCCTCCCCGAACGCGCCGACGGCAAGCTCCGCAAAGCCGGCAAGCTTTGCAAGCTTCAGCGCTTTGTCCACCTTCTTGCGGCGTTTTTCGGAGAGGTAGGGCTTCATCGCCTCCAAGAGCGCCTGTTTGTCGCTCTTTCCTCCGCTTTTTTTCATCAGCTCCGTCAGCTTGCTCAGCATGGACGGGTCGATGCCCGGGGACTCCTCCTCGCGCCGGGACGCGCTCTCGCCGCCCGACTCCCCGCCCATTATGGACCGTGCCATGCTCGCTATACGCTCGAACTGCATCGGGTCGTTAAGAACCGCATTCAGCTTTTCACCAAGGTCATCCAAGGCGGGCCTCCCCCTTTCTTATTTCATCGCGTCGCTCAGCTGCTTTGCCAGGCGTTTTCCCTCGTCCGTCTCCATAACCTGCCGCAGAATGCTCTGCAAAGCCGCACTGTCGCCGCTCAGCGCCGCGCGCTCCACGGCCTTCCCGTCCAGCATCTCGGACAGGCGCTTTGCGTCTGCGGAATCCGCGACGGCCTTTAATCGGTCGGTCTTGCCGCTCTTTGTCAGCTCTTTGCCGAGTTTTTCAATATCCATACTCCGACCCCCTATCAAGACATTATATTCAATTCTTTCCGTGAGGTGAATTCTTTGAAGCTCGCTGTTTTTTCCGATACCCACAGCAACATCGCCGGTATGCTCGGCGCCGTTCGGCGCGTCAGACCCGACGTGCTCGTCCACCTTGGCGACCATATACGCGACACCGCGGCGCTCACTCGCGAATTTCCGGAGCTGCCGCTGCACGCCGTCGCGGGCAACTGCGATTTTTCCGCCTCGGAGCCGGACACCATCACCTTCGCGGCGGGGCCGATAACGGTTTTCGCCACGCACGGTCACAGGTATTCCGACACCGACGCCCTTTGCTACGCCGCAGAGAGCGCCGGCGCGAAGCTCGCGCTCTACGGGCACACGCACATCGCCCTTTGGCGCGACATGTGCTCGCTTCAACTCCTTAACCCCGGCTCCGCCGGCAAGGGCATCCGCCCGAGCTTCGCCGTCGTCGAAATCTCCGACACCGGCGCCATCGTCTGCCGCATAATGGACATTTAGCCGCAAAAACCGCCGCCGCCCAAAAGGGCGGCGGCGGCGGTTTGTTAAAAAGAAGTATCCGCGCAATCAAACGCGGGGGAAAAGTTTGAAATTTCCGCCGCAGCGGCTCCGCTTATCCTATGTCCGTCGGGGAGGAGGGGGGCAGAGGCGTTGCGGGGACGTCGGTGGGCGTGGGGCTTGCCGCGACGAGGCGGAAGACGGCGTAGAGCGAGTGGCTCTCCGTGACGTTTTCAAAGGTGTATGTAGAGCCGGACTCGACGGCGACGCCGTCTATTTTCAGCTCCGCAAGCTCATAGCCCGCATCCGGCATCAGGGTGAAGGTGACGCTGTCGCCGTCAAGCACCTCCACAAGGCCGGAGGGTGTCATTGAGCCGCCCTTGCCTGCGATGGCGTTTATGTCCCACCATATCTCGCCCGGCGTAGGCGTGGGGCGCGGGGTGGCGTCCGGGCTTATCGTGTGCATGGGCGAGGGCGCGACCACGGGCGGCGGAGTGGTCAGCGGCATCGGCGTGGCTTCCCCGCCTGTGTTGAACTTGAACATCCCGCCCATGGCGCAGAGGACGACCGTCAGCAGCGCGAGCAGCGCCGCGGCGCCCGCCGCAAAGCCCCAGGTTCTCACATCGGGCCCATTACCCTTTGCTTTTTTTGTGCGCTTCATATCAAAACTCCTCATGAGAAACTTTTTTCTCATGATAACACAGACGAAGCAACTTTACAAATGTTGTGTTCATGTTACAATATCCCATAGAGGTGATTTTTTGAAAAACGCACTTATAACCGGCTCCTCCCGCGGCATCGGTGCCGCCACAGCGCGCGAGCTTGCCTCGCAGGGGTGGCTCGTAAACATCAACTACCTTAACTCAGAAGCGGCGGCCTTCGCCCTCGCCTCGGAGCTTGGCTGTCCCGCCTACAGGGCGGACGTCTCCGACCCCGCGCAGGTGCGGGAGCTTTTCCGCAAAACCGGCCCCGTTGACCTCCTTGTGAACAACGCGGGCGTGGCATGGGCGGGGCTGCTTTCCGACATGACGGACGGCGACTGGCGGCGGCTCTTCTCCGTGAACGTGGACGGCGCCTTCAACTGCTGCCGCGAGGCAATACCGCACATGGTGCGCCAAAAAAGCGGCTGCATCGTGAATCTGTCCTCCGTGCTCGGCGTCTCCGGCGGCTCCTGCGAGGCGGCGTATTCCGCCACCAAGGGCGCAATAATCGCGCTCACAAAGGCGCTGGCAAAGGAGCTTGGCCCCTCCGGCATCCGCGTCAACGCCGTCGCGCCCGGCGCTATCGACACCGACATGCTGCGAAATCTGACCGCCGCCGACAAGCTCGGGCTTTGCGAGGCGACCGCGCTCTGCCGCCTCGGCACCGCCGAGGACGTGGCCCGCGCCATCGCGCTTCTCGCCTCGGACGACGCAGGCTTCATCAGCGGACAAATACTCGGCGTGGACGGCGCACTCGTCATATAAAAACCCCCCGCGTGTCTTTTTTGAACACGCGGGGGCTTTTGAATTAAAAGGGGGCTTTCGCCGCCGTTTTGAAGCTTTTTCCGTGTTTAATCGGGTGAAAGTGCTTTTTTACACTCTGTATTATTGTCCCTCGGGCTTGGGGGGGCGGTTGCCGCGTCTGCGGTGGAAGTTGCCGTTTTTCTCTCCGCCTGCGGCCTGCCCCTCGGGCGAGGGGGCGCGGGGCGCGGGCTTCGACGTCGGCTGGACGGGCTTGGGGCGGACAACATCCGCGCCCTGACGGCTCTGTTCGCCGTTCGGAGCGCCGCCGGACGGGCCGGAGCCGCTTCTGCGTCCGCGCCGCTGGCTCTTTTTCTTGACCGGCACCTCCGCCGAGGGCTGGCGCTGCGGCGGCTGTTGCTGCGGCGCAAGCGGGTCTGTCGCGAGCATTGTCGGCGCCTTCCAAAAATCGTTCTCGGGCGTCTCCTCCGCCTCCGCCTTTACGACGGGGCGATACTTCAGAATCTCCGCCGGCTGCTCGCCGGGCTTGGGTCTGCCGCCCGGGACAACGGCAATGTCGTCCACAGGGTAGGGCTTGATGACTTCCTCGCCGCTGCCGTCTATTCTGACCTTGACCGTGCGGCGAAGCAGGCTGACCTGCGACACCTGACCGTAGCCCGCAGGCGTCTCGACAAAGGTGCCGAGCTTGGGGACGGTCTTGACCAAGTCCTCATAGGCCGCTTCCTCGTAGCGCAGGCAGCACATGAGCCTGCCGCAGGAGCCTGATATTTTGGTGGGGTTGAGCGACATGGACTGCATCTTCGCCATTTTGGTGGAGACGGGCTGAAAATCCTCTAAAAATTCGCTGCAGCAGAAGGGTCTGCCGCAGATGCCTATGCCGCCGAGCATTTTCGCCTCGTCTCTGACGCCTATTTGGCGCAGCTCGATGCGGTTGCGGAAAACTCCCGCAAGGTCCTTGACCAGCTCGCGGAAATCCACGCGCCCGTCCGAGGTGAAAAAGAAGGTGGTCTTGTTGCCCTCAAAGCTGCATTCGGCGTCGACGAGCTTCATATCCAGCCCGTGCTCCGCGATTTTTCTTTGGCATATGCCGAAGGCGTCGCGCTCGCGGGACTTGTTTATTTCCGCCACGCGCAGGTCATTATCCGTCGCCACGCGGATTACGGGGCGCAGAGGCTGGACGACGGCGGTATCCGCAACCTCGTGATTTGCGCGGCAGCAGCGGCCTATCTCAAGCCCCTTGGAGGTCTCGACGATGACGTCCGCCCCCTCCGGGACGGCTATTGTCCCGGGGGCAAAGAAATACGACTTGCCCCTGTCTTTGAATTTAACGCTTATGACTTCTGTCATTCGTTTTCCTCATTTCTGTTTATCGGAGAGCGCACCGTCCACCGCCAAAAGGCCGAAGACGTGCCGAACGCCGGTATTTGCACGCAGATATTCCGCGCATTTTTTGAAAAGCCCGTCCAGTCGGGCGCAGCTGCGCGGCTCAAGCTTCAGGTCGCTTCGCCCGCAGAGGATGTCCGTCAGCGTCTCTCGGCAGGCGCGGACAAAGCCCTCCGCCGCGCGCGGGTCCATGCCCTCCCGCTCCGTGCACCAACGAAAAAGCTCGGCCCTGTCGCCCTTGGCGGCGAGAGTGAGATATTCCCTTGCGAGCGCCGTCGCTTCCGCATCGCGCTCGGTGTCGGCGTTGCGGCTTATGAGGGCGCAGCGGGAGCGAACCGTGGGCAGCAGCAGATTCGCGTTTGCGGCGCAGAGAATGAATGCCGCGCTCGCGGGCGGCTCCTCGAGCAGCTTGAGCAGGGCGTTCTGAGCGGAGGTATTCATCGTGTCCGCATTGCGGATGAGATAAACCTTTCGCTCGGCCTCGTTCGGCATTACCTGAGCGTCCGACACCACAAGGCGTATGCGGCCGACGGATATCTCGCGCTTCTCTGCGCCCTTTTCGTCCCTGTCGCGGTCTATGGTTATCACATCCGGGTGTATGTCGGCGAGAACCTTTCGGCAATGCCGGCAATGTCCGCAGGGGCGCTCGCCGGAGCTCTCGCAGAGCATGGCGGCGGCAAGGCTGCGGGACAGCGAATCCCGTTCCTCCTCCGAGGCGGAGGCAATCATATATGCGTGGGAGATTGCTCCCCCGGCTTTTATACTCAGTCTTTCCATATTATTTTATTCTACCTTTTTAATCCCACATAGTCAACAAAAAGAAAAGCTCCCGTGCCGCAGTGCGGCACGGGAGTGTTTCTGTCCGTCGAAAAAACGTGTTTTTCGACGGACAGAAAAGTCGCTGCGGCGGG
>JAVVTL010000046.1:2214-12699 GCA_036653715.1 Oscillospiraceae bacterium | reverse complement strand
AATTCGCCCGAGGCAATGCCTCGGGCGAATTACGTTTTTCTGTTACATTTTGTTCGGCGCGGTGACGCCGACGATGCCGAGGCAGACGTTTATGACGCTTCCCGTGCATTCGGCGAGCTTCAGCCTTGCCTCGAGCACGCCCTTCTCGGCGTCCCTTATGCGGCAGGCGTTATAGAACTTGTGGAAGCGCGCGGCGACCTCGGTCACATAGCGATTCACGCGGCTGGGGTCATAGGCAGCGGCGGCGCGCAGAAGCTCGTCCGGCAGGGCGGCAAGCTGCTTTATAAGCTCGCGCTCAAGCTCCGTCGCGAGCAGCGCGGGGTCAAGCTCCGAGACGCTCGGCGCGGCGTGCCCCTCCTCCGCAAGATTGGCGAGCAGGGAGCAGATGCGCGCGTGGGCGTATTGGACGTAATAGACCGGGTTCTCGCTGTCCTGACGCACGGCGAGGCCGAGGTCAAAGTCCATCTGCGTGTCCGGCTTGGTGTTGAAAAACCAGCGCACGGCGTCCACCGGCACTTCGTCCAGCAGGTCGGAGAGGGAGATTGCCTTGCCCGTGCGCTTGGACATGCGCACGACCTCGCCGTCCCGCATGAGATTCACGAGCTGCATGAGCACGATATCGAGCCTGTGCTCTCCGTCCAAACCGAGGGCGTCCATCGCGCATTTTATGCGGGCGACGTGACCGTGGTGGTCGGCACCCCAAACGTTTATGACCCTGTCAAAGCCGCGCTCCTCGAATTTGTTGCGGTGATAGGCGATATCCGAGGCAAAGTAGGTATAGAAGCCGTTGGCGCGGCGCAGAACGTCGTCCTTCAGCTCAAGCTTTTCTATCTCCTGCGGGGTCTTGCCGGATTTGAGAAGGTTTTCGCCGATTATCTCGGAGGTTTTGAGCCATATCGCGCCGTCCTTCGAGTAGGTTCTGCCAAGCTGCGTGAGCTTGTCCACCGTCTCCCTGACGTAACCCGTGTCGTAGAGGGAGGACTCGTAAAACCATTTGTCGTAGCTGATTTTATAGCGCTCGAGGTCTGCGCGCATCTTGGGCAGGTTGCGGTCGAGGCCGAATTTCGCCAGCTCGTCCCTGCGCTCGGCGGGGAGCTTTGTCGCGGCGGAATCGCCCTTTTCTTCGTAATAGAGGCGGGCAAGCTCTTTTATGTCCTCGCCCTGATAGCCGTCCTCGGGGAACTCCACGGAGTCCTCGCCGTTGATTATCTGTAAGTACCGCGCCTCGAGCGAGTTTGCGAATTTCGCAATTTGGTTGCCGGCGTCGTTCACATAGAACTCGCGCTGAACCTCTGCGCCGGCGCGGCTCAGAACCTCCGCCAGCGTGTCGCCAAGGACGCCGCCGCGGGCGTTGCCCATGTGCATGGGGCCGGTCGGGTTTGCGGAGACGAATTCGACCATTATTTTCTGACCCGCCAAACCTGCGGAGCGACCGTAGTCGCCGCCCTCGCTCTCGACCGCCGCAAGTACGTCGCCGTACCACTTGGGCCCGAGACGGAGGTTTATGAAGCCCGGCCCCGCCGCCTCCGCGGAGACGAACCAGGTATTTGAAAGCTCCATGTTGTTTATGAGCGCCTCGGCTATTTTGCGCGGCGCCATGTGCAGAGCCTTCGCGCCCGTCATGGCGTGATTTGCGGCAAAATCGCCGTTTGCCGTGTCCTTGGGTATCTCAACCGTGCCGGTGAGCGACGCGCCCTCCGGCAGCTCCCCGGCTGCGGCGGCTTTTTTATAGGCCGCGTCTATTATCGCGCATACGGAGCTTTTTGCTTCCTCAACAAGATTGGCCATCGGCTCTCGCCCCCTGTTCCTTTATATTGATGCTGAATTTGTTTCTTCCCACCATGGCGTGGTCAAAGTCCACGACATAGTCAATCTCGACATTGCCGCCGCGCGGCCCCATCGTGGAATTTATTTTGTGCGTGTCAAGACCCATGGTGGCGGCACCGTAGGGAGTGTCGTAGAGGAAAACATTTTTCTTTCCCTCCCGAAACACCATGCGGCTTGTGAGCGTCCCCTCGCGGGAGAGGATGATTTCCTCCGGTGTGAAGACAAAGGAGGTTTTGGTGCCCTTCATCCCCGTCAGCTCGCTCTCCTGATAGGTGACCTCGCCCCTGCCGTCACGGTAGGTGTATTTCCCCTCCGTGACAAGCTCGACCGTCTCCGCCGGGTCTGCGGAGAAGTTCTGCGAGCCTGTTATTGAAATTATAACGTCCTTCATAAACAATCTCCAATGATATAATGGCGGTACATTTTACTATAATATGCCCGCGATGTCAAAGAATAAAGGGGGCAACCGGATGTATGCTCCCCGCCACGTCCTCGCCGAGAAAAAGCTCGGCGATATAGGCAAAGGCGCGCTCGTCGCCGCTTGTGTAGTATTCGCCGTGCTGCTCGCCGCGGCCGTCGCAGAGCAGATTGTGCTCGGCAAGGTGTCTCGCCACCGAGCGCGCGCCCTCCGCGCCGGAGTCCACGAGCGCCACCCCGCTCCCCATGAAGCCGCCGATGGCGTCCTTCAGAAGCGGGTAATGGGTGCAGCCCAAAAGCAGGGTATCCACGCCCATGTCAAGCAGCGGGGCAAGATATGCCTCAAGTGCGTTTTGAAGGCGCGGGTCGTCCCTCGCTATGCCCTCCTCGACCATCGGCACGAGCAGGGGACACGCCCTTGTGAAGGATATGATGGAGCTGTCAATGTCCGTCAGAACCTTGCCGAAGGCGTCGCTCCTTGCGGTGGCCTCGGTGGCTATGACGCCTATGCGCCCGTTTTTCGTCGTCGCGGCGGCGGCCTTCGCGGCGGGTATGACGACGCCGGAGACCGGCACGTCCACACTGCCCTTGATGACGGACAGCGCGTTGGAGTCCATGGTGCCGCAGGCGACAAGCATTGCCTTCACGCCCTTTTCGGCAACGAAGGCTGCGTCCTGCCGCGCGATATGGGTTATTTGGCGCAATGGCCTGCCGCCATAGGGGGCGCGGCCGGAATCTCCGAAGTAAATTATGTTTTCGGCGGGCAGGATACGCCTCAGCTCGCGCACCGCAGTAAGCCCCCCGACGCCCGAGTCGAAAACGCCGATAGGTCTGTTATCCAAAGTCTTCTCCTATTTTACGCCTGTAGCTTTATATAGTTGCATGGTTTATATAGTTGCGTGGTTTAATATCATATGCCATACGCGCCGCTTTTTCAAGGCTATTTTCTCGGTGGGAAAAAACTGTGCAATTTCGATGTGGAATTTTCCCTCGGCTTGCGCTATACTGTAAGTGTAGAACTATTTCAAAAATCTCTGTGAGGAGGGTTAGCAAAATGAATATCGAACTCACCGACAAGGAATTTCGCCGTCTGCTTGATATGGTCTATATCGGCAACTGGGTTCTGAACTCCACCCGGGGCGAAGACCGCTTCGAGGATTACGACATTATTCAGGAGAAGCTGTTTGCCCTCTGCTCGAAAACCGGCATGAAGGAGCTTTACCAAGCGTGGTACGGCCACGTTTTCCCCTCCAAGGCCTTCGAGGAGGGCGGAATACACGAGGCAATCGCCGATTACGAGGACGCTGTTTTCTTCGACATTCTCGCCGAGGAGCTGGCGCGGCGCGACATGCACCTTGAGGACACCGACCCCGAGGATTTCACCGAGCTCACAAACCGCATGGACGACTATATCTCCGAGTTTGAGGAGCACGGCATCGACAATCTCTCCATCAATATATGAAAAACACACTCACCGTAGACAGTCCGCTCGGAAAGCTTTGCATTTCCGCGACGGACGGGGCCGTCACGGGGCTCTCCTTCGGCGGCGGCGGGGATGATGATTTCCCCTGCCCGCTTTTGGAGCGCGCCGCCCTCGAGCTGCGCGAGTATTTTGCCGGAGAGCGGAGCGAATTTGACCTCCCCCTCGCGCCCGAGGGGACCGATTTCCAAAAAAAGGTCTGGCTCGCACTCTGCGGCATCCCCTTCGGGGAAACCCGCTCCTACGGCGAAATTGCCGCCGCCGTCGGCAATCCAAGAGCCTCCCGCGCCGTCGGCGGAGCCAACAACAAAAACCCCATCGCCATCCTCATCCCCTGTCACCGCGTCATCGGCGCGGACGGAACGCTTGTGGGCTATGGCGGCGGGCTTCCCATCAAGCGCGCGCTCCTTGCGCTCGAACAAACGAATAAAAAAAGCGCCTCTGCGGGAAACTAACGCGGAGGTGCTTTTATTATGAAAATGACTAACGAACAATATGCCGAATATGTCCGAAAAAAATCCCCAAGCTCCCCGCTTTGGGGCGATTTGCTCCGCGCTTTTTTGGTGGGCGGGCTTATATGCTGCATCGGTCAGGGCATTGCGGACGGGGCGGTCGCCCTCGGCCTTGGCAGGGATGAGGCGGGCACGGCAGCCTCCGTCGCGCTTGTGTTCCTCGGCGCTCTGCTGACCGGCCTCGGCGTATACGACGACATTGCAAAGTTTGCGGGAGCGGGGACGCTCGTGCCGATAACGGGCTTTGCAAACTCCGTCGTCTCCCCCGCGCTCGAATTCAAGAGCGAGGGCTTCATAACCGGCACGGCGGCAAAAATGTTTATCATTGCAGGCCCCGTGATAGTCTTCGGTGTGAGTGCGAGCGTCGTCTACGGGCTTGTGCTGACGCTGTTCGGGCTGGGGTAAATCATCTCAGCTTTTGCTCCAAAAGCGTCAGCGCGTCGTCCACAAAGCCGCAAATCTGCCTGTCCAGCATGGAGAGCAGGGTCGCCGCCCGCTCGGCATGGCTCTCGTCCGCACGCAGGGCGCGCAGGGCATGCAATTTGTCTATGGTGCGCTGGTTGAGGCCGAGACGATTATAGAATTCGCTCTCGCCCGCAAGCCGCGCGGAATCCGCCGACGGCTCGTCAAAGCCCAGCAGAAAATCGGGCGTAGTGCCGAAATAGCGCGCTATGCGGCAGACCGTGGAGGAAGACGGCGTCGTCGGGTCGCCGTGGTCCTTCGGCTTGAGATATTTGCGTATCGCGGGGCGGGACACGCCCACGGCATCCGCCAGCTCCTGAATGTTCACGGGCTTATTTTGCTCGTTGTTGCCGTTCATGAGATAGGTCAGCCGCTTGCGGAAGACCGAGCTTGTGTCCTCCTGCGCTGCGCCCTCGGGCACAAAGACGTCCTTGGAGTCGATGGGTCGGACGCGGCGTCTCGGCTCCGCCTTTTTTTCTCTCTCGTCGCTCATGCCCACGCTCCCTTTAAAAAAATTCAAAAATTTTATATTTTGGCTCTTGACTTTTAAAGCCTCGGTGTTATACTGCAGTTACGTTAAGCGAAAAAGACACTCCCGTTTCCACGGGTTCTTTTTTCCGCCTGATTTGTAACTTAAGTTACGCTAACAGTTAAACACAACCACAACCGCTTGTCAAGGAGGATATTAACATTATGAAGAAAACAATTATAACCGACCTCAGGGAGCACATCGACAGCCGTATTGAGTATCTCGGCATTCAGAGCCCGCGGGACTTTCTTGAGGGGCTCGACCTCTCCGAGCTTATGCGCTACAAGCGCACGGCGGGGATTGAGGAAAATATTTCCGGCGATATGGGCGCACTTTGGGCGAGATACATAGCCGCCTGTCTTGAGGGCGCGGAGACGCGCGTTGACGTAAACGGCGAGGAATACGGCGTGATTTTGAATCGCCGCACAACAGACCCCCGCGCCGCCGCGATGTATTTTGACCTGCGCCTGCACGTCCTGCCCGACGGCACATATGTTGGCGGCGGGGACTGCGCGCTCTCCGCCGAGGGCGGCGTTCTCTCCGACATAATTCTCACGGGTATCCGCCACGAGATTGCCTGCCTGCGCCGCATGGGCAGCATCCCCGGCTACCCGGAGAACATTCTCTCCGACAGCGGCGAAAGCTGGGAGCAGTATTCCTTTGCGCACGACAGCTGCACCGCCGAGCTGCCCGATTATGTCAGGACTGTCAGGATTGCCATGCTCCGCGTGCCGGATGCCGCCAATGTCGTCGCTCTGCCGCGGCCCGAGCCGCTCGCCGAGGCGAATTGACGCTTCAGCCCATGCGCGCCGAAAGCTCGGCAAACGCTTTCTTTATGCTCCCGTAAAGCGCCTCCACGGGCTCGCGGCTCTTAGCGCTCTCCGCCATTATGCTGTCATAAAAGGCGAGGGTCAAATCGCAGAGCTCCGGGTCCAGCTCCCCCCTGTTTCGGTGCAGGGTGATGATATCCATAACCTTATCCTTGCCGAAGGGGACTTTATAGGAGCGCCTTGAGACGAGGGCGCTCAGGATATCCGCAATCGCCACGATGCGCTGCAGCGTCGTCAGCTCGGCGGCGGCAAGCCCCTCGGGATAGCCCCTGCCGTTCAGCTTTTCGTGGTGCCGCGCGGCGATTAGGCGTATATCGTCGCTCACAACGCCGCGAAGTATCTCGTCCGTCACGACAACATGCGTGCGCATGACGTCGCCCTCCGCCGGCGTGAGAGAGCCGGGCTTTTCGAGTATGCTTATCGGTATCGCAATCTTGCCGAGGTCGTGCAGAAACGCGCCGCAGTAGAGCAGCTCCATATCGGAGACAGACAGCCCGACAAGCTTTCCGAGCGCCATGCTGATTGCGGTGGTGTTAACCGTATGCGCGACGGTGTACTCACTGCGGAAATCCAAGGCGTAGGCAAGCATTTTGAGGTATTCCCACACGTCTCTCTCAGAGAGGACGAGGGCCCGCACGCTGCTTTCCACCACCGCTCTGTATTCGCCGGAGAACAGCCGTTCGCATATCTTCCGCTCGGCATCCGCGCGGAAAAACAGCTCGCAAAGCTCGGGGTCGAAAATTTCGCCCGCAAGGGGACGCAGCCGCTTCAGCGCGGACTTGTCCCCCTGCATGAGGAGGATATCCGCCCTGTCCGCGAGGTGTATTATCCCCGCATATTCCCCGTAGCCGCAGTCAGGGCTTTTAAGCTGCCGATAGGGCGTGTGGTGATACAGCACCGCCTCGGAGCAGTCGCCAAGGTGTGACATGTTCTTGAGAAACAGATAGCCGTATATCGCGTGGTCGTTGAGGTCGTTGCCGTCAAAGCTTACAAGCCTGTCTATTTCCTCGGTCTTGTAGGCGCCGATGTCGTGTAGGGCGCTCAGAATGAAGAGCTTGTCGCGGTCCAGCCCGCCCGGGTTTCCGCTGAACTCCAGCATCTCCGAGACGATAAAGGCGACGCGCTCCCCGTGCTCCATAATGCGCGTGTCGATGCGCCCAAGCGTGTTTCTGACGACATTTATAACTTCATACGGCTCTATATGCGTAAAAACAAATTGCCCGGATTCAATGTCCATGAACCGCCCTCCCCCGCTCCGCCTCTGCGGCTGCCGACTTATAATATCTTATAGTAACATTTCTCCGTTGGGGGTTACAAGCTTTATTTCAAAAAGCGCCGCCCCGTATCAAAAGCCCTTTCCCGGGAAAGACTACCTTTACTTTCCGAAAAAGGAGTCTTTGGATGCAGGGCAAGGTAGAGATATGCGGCGTCAACACGGCAAAGCTGCCGGTGCTCAAAAACAACGAGACTCAGGCGCTCCTTCTGCGCGTGAAGGCGGGGGACGCCGTCGCCCGCGAGGAGCTGATTTCCGGCAACCTGCGACTGGTGCTCTCCGTCATACAGAAATTTTCCGGCCGCGGCGAGAACGTGGACGATTTGTTTCAGGTCGGCTGCATCGGACTTATCAAGGCAATCGACAATTTCGACATCTCCCAGCAGGTGCGATTTTCCACCTACGGCGTGCCGATGATAGCCGGCGAAATC
The DNA here is from genome assembly GCA_036653715.1 of Oscillospiraceae bacterium. Lineage (GTDB taxonomy): Bacteria > Bacillota > Clostridia > Oscillospirales > Oscillospiraceae > Scatomorpha. The sequence goes on along the minus strand of JAVVTL010000046.1, from coordinate 4,938 downwards.
CGCAGATACCTGCGCGACAACAGCTCCGTGCGCGTCTCCCGCTCCATGCGCGACACGGCGTACAAGGTGCTGCAAATGCGCGAAAAGCTCACGAACGACACCGGGCGCGAGCCGAGCATCGAGGAGATAGCCAAGGCGCTCGAGATAAAGCGCGAGGAGGTCGTCTTCGCCATGGACGCCATCTCCGACCCCGTGTCGCTCTTTGACCCCATATACACCGACGGCACCGAGAGCGTCTGCGTCATGGACCAAATAGGCGACCCGCGCGACACGGACGAGCACTGGCTTGAAAAGCTCGCACTCTCGGATGCAATCGGCAAGCTCGGCGACCGCGAAAAGCGGATTCTCTCCCTCCGCTTCGGCGACGGCAAGACCCAAATGGAGGTTGCCGCCGAGATAAGTATTTCCCAGGCACAGGTATCGCGCCTTGAAAAGAACGCCATCGCACAGATAAAAAAGAACATTTTTGTCTCCTGACCGGCATAAGCTCGGATGAGGGGGTGTCGGCATGAGCTTCTTTTCCGAGCTGAAATACAAGGAGGTCATCGACCTCCGAAGCGGCCAGCGTCTCGGCTATGTCTGCGACGCGGAGATAGACCCCGCGGATGGGAAAATACTCTCGCTCATCGTGCCCGGCCCGGGCAGAGCCGGAGGGCTTTTGGGCCGCGATGACGACTACGTTCTGCCTTGGAGCTCGCTTTCGCGCCTCGGCGACGACATTATTCTCGTTGACCTGCAAAGCGACCCCGCACGCAAAAGACGGGAAAAGCGTCAGCTTTTCTATTGATTCACCATTATAATAGAATAATATCCCCAAAAGCTCTTGCATTGCGCGGGAGCTTTTGCTATAATACCAAGGCACTACACACGGAGGGCGGACTTTTACCCTTGTGGCCGATGCGTTTTCGGCTTGGGTAAGGGGTTGATTCCCCCGGAGGCAAAAACTAAAATTATCAGGAGGAAAACGCAATGTCAGTAGTATCCATGAAACAGCTTCTGGAGGCCGGAGTACACTTCGGACACCAGACCCGCAGGTGGAACCCCAAGATGGCCGAGTATATCTATTGCGAGCGCAACGGCATCTACATCATCGACCTGCAGAAGACCGTCAAAAAACTCGAGGAGTCCTATGACTTCGTCCGCAAGCTCTCCGAGAGCGGCCAAAACATCCTTTTCGTCGGCACCAAAAAGCAGGCCGCCGACGCCGTCAAGGAAGAGGCCGAGCGCGCCGGTCAGTACTACGTCAACGCCCGTTGGCTCGGCGGAATGCTCACCAACTTCAAAACCATGCGTACCCGTATCGACCGCCTCGCCCAGCTCAAGAGAATGCAGGAAGACGGCACCTTCGATATGCTCCCCAAGAAAGAAGTCCTCAAGCTTCTTGGCGAAACCTCCAAGCTTGAAAAATACCTTGGCGGCGTGAAGGACATGAAAAAGCTCCCCGGCGCACTGTTCATTATCGACTCCCGCAAGGAGCATAATGCCATTGCCGAAGCCCGCAAGCTCCATATCCCCATCATCGCCATTGTCGATACCAACTGCGACCCCGACGAGGTTGACCACGTCATCCCCGCCAACGACGACGCCATCCGCGCCATAAGGCTCATCTGCCAGACCATGGCAAACGCCGTCCAGGAAGGCCGTCAGGGCGCCGACGCCGAAGCCGAAACCATGGCCGCCGCCGAGGCCGCCAAGGTCACGGAAGCCGCCCAATAATCAACACCTAACACCCCAAAAAAGTAATTGGAGGACTATATATATGGCTTTTACAGCAACCGATGTTAAGAACCTGCGCGAAATGACAGGCGTGGGCATGATGGACTGCAAAAAGGCGCTGACCGCCGCCGAGGGCAACATGGATGAAGCCGTTGCCTGGCTCCGCGAAAAGGGTCTCGCCGCCGCCCAAAAGAAATCCGGGCGTATCGCCGCAGAGGGCATGGCCTATGCCACCGTCGTCAACGGCGTCGGCGTCATAGTCGAGGTCAACGCCGAGAGCGACTTTGTCTCCAAAAATGACCTGTTCGTCGAATATGTCATGGGCGTCGCCACCGTGGTCGCCGACACCAACCCCGCCGACCTTGACGCGCTCTATGCCAGCACCTTCCCCGGCACGGACAAGACCGTCCTCGACCTCCAGAACGACCGCGTTCTCGTCATCGGCGAAAACATCAAGGTTCGCCGCTTTGCCCGTTTCGACTCCGGCGTCTCCGTCCCCTACGTCCACATGGGCGGACGCATCGCCGTCATCGTCAACATGAGCGTCTCCGCCGGCAGCGAGGGCAAGCCCGAGCTTATCGAGCTTGGCAAGGACCTCGCCATGCAGACAGCCGCCCTTAACCCCACCTTCCTCGACAAGAGCCAGGTCTCCCAAACCTTCATCGACAGCGAAATGCACATCCGTCTCGCTCAGGCGAAGGAAGACCCGAAAAACGTCGGCAAGCCCGACGCCATCATCGAGAAAATCGTCATGGGCGGACTCTCCAAGTACTACAAGGAAATCTGCCTGCTCCAGCAGCCCTTCGTCAAGGACGACAGCGTCACCGTCGAACAGCACGTTGCCAACGTCGCCAAGCAGCTCGGCTGCGAAATCAAGGTCAACTCCTACACCCGCTTTGAAAAAGGCGAGGGCATCGAGAAAAAAGAAGACGACCTCGCCGCAGAAGTCGCCAAGCTCGTAAAATAAATATAACCCCTAAGGACGTATGACCGAGGTCATACGTCCTT
>JAVVTL010000046.1:0-2114 GCA_036653715.1 Oscillospiraceae bacterium | reverse complement strand
GGTCATACGTCCTTTTTATACTGCCCTAAAGCATGTTTTTTGGCGGTATGATAAGCGGTCGCGAGAGGGGCGGCGCTGAATTTTCAAACTTTTTCCATATTCCCCATGTTTTGTGGGCTTATTCCGCTGTTTTCGACGTCTATCCATTGACATGGGCGCATAAAATGGTAAAATCAAGAAAAGCACAGGCCGCAGGGCCGGAAGGGAGAGGGCAATGAAAAAAGTCGAGTATCTTGGCAACGTCCATTACGAAGTTACCGGAGAGCGGGAGGAGGATGCCGCCTACGCTTTGGAGCAGGGCCTCTTAGCGGTATCAAAAAGGCGCAACAGCTACGTTCAAAGCGAAATCGACGAGATCACCGCGAACGTCTGCAAGACCTACGGTGTGACAATATCTCTGAAAGTCGACAAATAAAACAAGACCCAAACGGCACGGCGGGAATTTATTTCCGCCGTGTTCCTTTTAGTCTTCACCGATATATGCTACAATCAGTAAAAAGACCCGTGAAAGGAAAACCTGATATGCAAATTCGGCAAGGCTCCGTTATGGAGCGAAAATGGTTCCTCTACATGACCGGCTTTTTCTCCGGCATGTCCGTCATGGCGATTGAGCTGGGCGCCTCCCGTCTGTTGGCTCCGTATTTTTCAAGCTCGCAGATTGTCTGGACGGTCATAATCGGCACCATCATGATAGCCATGGCAATCGGCAACGTCTGGGGCGGTCGCGCGGCGGACAAAAACCCCGACCCCGCAAGGCTATATGCGCGCCTCCTGCTCGCCGCAATCTGGACGGCGGCAATCCCCTTCCTTGGCAAATATGTCATTGCGGGAATCACGGCGCTGCTGGCGCTTTTCGTCACTAAAAACTTCCTTGTGGTCGCCTCCTTTGCGTCCTGCATCGCGCTCTTTGTCTTCCCGCTCATGCTGCTCGGCACCGTCACGCCCTCGCTCATGAAATACGCCACCGTGAACCTCTCCGACAACGGCAGAACAGTCGGCGAGCTCGAGGCGCTCGGCACCATCGGCAGCATCATCGGCACCTTTCTGCCCACCTTTGTCACCATCCCGACCGTCGGCACCGCGCGCACCTTTCTTATCTTTGCGGCGATACTCGCGGCGATAAGCCTTATCTTTTTCATCTCGCGCGGCAAAAAAATTGCCCGCACCGCCGTGTGCTTCGGCCTCATGACCGTCCTCATCTTCATGCCCTTCTCCTACAGCTTCGCCTTTTGGGAGAAGGACCTCGCCTTTGAGGGCGAATCCGTCTACAACTACCTTCAGGTCAAGGAGACGGATGACTCCGTCATCCTCTCCACCAATGTCGCCGTCGGCGTTCAGTCCATCAGGATGAAGGCCGGCGGGCTGACGGGGATGTATTACGACTACGCCCTCGCCGCGCCCGTCATGGCGGAAAATGCGGAAAGTCTGCTTATCCTCGGCCTCGGCAGCGGCACCTTTGCCGAGCAATGCGCCGCATATTTCCCGGGGATTGACGTCACCGGCGTGGAGATAGACGGCAAAATCGTTGACCTCTCCCGCGAATACTTCGGCCTGCCCGACTCGGTTGAGGCAGTAGTCTACGACGGGCGCGCGTATCTGCGCGACGCGGGACTTTACGACGTCATCATGGTGGACGCTTATCAGGATATCACCATCCCGTTTCAGATGTCCACCGTCGAATTTTTCACCGAGGTGCGCGAGCATCTTGCGCCCGGCGGCGTCATGGTCGTCAACATGAACATGCGCTCCGGCGAGGAGGGCAGCATCAACGAATACCTCTGCGACACCATCGCCTCCGTCTTCCCCGCCTGCGCGACGGTCGAGGTGCAAAGCGGCACGAATATGGAGCTTTTCGCCGGGGACGACCCCGAGCTGTTTAATAATTTTGCCGCGACAGTCCGCGCAATGGACGGGGCCGACCCCCTCCGCGCGGCGATGACGCGCGTCTCCGAAAGCCTTGTGCCCGTCTCCGGCGGTGGGCTCATCCTGACGGACGACAAGGCGCCCGTCGAGCTGCTCGGCATGCGTGTGCTCGACGAGCTTATCGCCGGCGAGCTGTCCTATGTCCGCGACGCCCTGAAAAACGGCAGCATCATGGATTTGCTCGGATAAAG
>JAVVTL010000045.1:0-12996 GCA_036653715.1 Oscillospiraceae bacterium | reverse complement strand
GTATTCTCGTCTGCGTCAAAACTACTGCCCCGCAGACCATAAGGTGCGGCGGTAAGTCTGTAAAAAAACGATGTTTTTTGACAGACTTACCGCGCCGACCGTTTCGGTCGGCGCGGTGTTTGGTTTTTGGCGGTTTATTCCTCCTCGGGGACGAGCAGCTCCTTGATGTTAAATTCCTGACCGGAGAGGATGTCTTTTTCTCCGGAGCCGCACTTGGGGCAGACGCCCTTGTGCTCAAGAAGATTATAGGCTCTGCCGCAGCCGAGGCAGACGCAGTTGCCGGGAATCAGCTCGATTTTGAGCTTGCTGTCCTCAAGCAGCGTGCCCTTTACGGCGGCGTGATAGGAGTCCTCCATGTATTCGGGGATGACGAGGGAGAGCTCGCCGATTTCGAGGACGACGGTGTCGATTTTGTGTATCTCGTTTTCCTCGGCAAATTCGAGGACGGATTTTATGGCCTGAATAGCCAGCGTCATCTCATGCATCGGTCAATTTGAGGGGCGGCCGATTTTCTTGACGGCGATGGTTTTGAGGCGCTTGACGGCGTTTCCGGCAGTTTTCATGACGGTCTTTTCGTAGTTCAGGCCGATTTCGTTCGTGACGCGGGTGAGGGTGATGGCGTCAAACTTGCACTTGGTTGTGCAGACGCCGCAGCCGACGCACTTGCTTTGGTCAACGATGGTGGCGCCGCAGCCGAGGCAGCGCTCGGTTTCCTTTTTGACCTGTTCCTCGGAGAAGGTGCCGCGCAGGTCGCTGAAGGTGTGCGCGGAGTCCTTGGCGGCGGCAAGCTCGACCTTTTGACGCACGGCGTGGTCATAGTCCACGATGACGGCGCTGTTTTTGTCGAACTCGATATAGTCCTTGGCGCGGCGGCCGATGGTGAGGCTCTGTCCCTCATGGACAAAGCGGCCGATGGAGATGGCGCCCTCCTTGCCTGCGGCAATGGCGTCTATGACGAACTTCGGGCCCGTCAGCACGTCGCCGCCGACGAAAACGTCCGCCTGCGCGGTCTGGAAGGTGATGCTGTCGGCCTCTGCCGTGTCGCCCCTGCCCGTCTTGACGGAGGAGCCTTCAAGGAGGCCGCCCCAATCCACGGATTGGCCTATGGCGGAGATGACGGAATCGACATTGAGCGTCTCAAATTTGCCCTCGACGGCGACGGGCTTGCGGCGACCGGAGGCGTCGGCTTCGCCAAGCTCCATGACCTGAAGCTTTATGGAGCCGGCCTTGCCGAAGCTGCCGCATATTTCGGCGGGGGAGACGAGGTACATGAATTTGACGCCCTCGGCCTCTGCCTCGGCAAGCTCCTCGGCGTCCGCCGGCATTTCCTCGCGGGTGCGGCGGTAGAGGACGGTGACGCTCGAAGCGCCAAGGCGGACGGCGGAGCGGGCGACGTCGATTGCGACGTTGCCGCCGCCGACGACGGCAACGGATTTGCCGACGGAGGGTTTCTTGCCGGTGTTAACCTGACGCAGAAATTCAATGCCGGAGAAAACGCCCTTGAGCTTGTCGCCGGCGCAGCCGATGGGGGTGCTTTTCCAAGCGCCGATGGCGACGAAGAAGGCCTTGTAGCCCTCCGCGCGGAGGCTGTCGAGAGTGACGTCCCTGCCGACCTCGACGCCGGTTTTGAATTCGACGCCCATGGTCTTGAGTATGTCAATCTCCGCCTCGACGACGTCCTTCTCAAGACGGAAGGAGGGGATGCCCATGGTGAGCATACCGCCGAGGGTGTTTTGCTTTTCGAAGACGGTGACGGGGTAGCCCCAGTGCGCGAGATAATAGGCGCAGGAGAGTCCGGCGGGGCCGGCGCCGATGACGGCGATTTTCTCCGGGAAGGGCTTGCCGGTGAGGTTAAGCATCTTGGGGACAAAGCGGGTGGCGGGGTCAAGCTCGCGCTGGGCGAGGAATTTTTTGACCTCGTCGATGGCGACGGGGGAGTCCACGCTGCCGCGGGTGCAGGCTTCCTCGCAGAAGCGGGGGCAGATGCGGCCGCAGACGGCGGGGAAGGGGTTCTCGGTGCGGATAAGCTCAAGCGCCTCGTCGAAGCGGCCCTGAGAGGCGAGCTTTATGTAGCCCTGAACGGGGATGTGAGCGGGGCATTTGGTTTTGCAGGGGGCCGTGCCGCCCTCGGCGGTCACGCCGCGGGCGTAGCGGTAATCGGGTTCAAAGTTGCTCTTGCCCCAGAAAAATTTGTCGTGCGGCGTCTCGTGCGCGGCGACCTTGCTCGACTCGGCGCAGAGCTTTTGGCCGAGCTTGAGCGCGCCAAGGTTGCAGTTTTCGACGCATTGACCGCAGGCGACGCATTTGTCCTTGTCCACCTCGGCGACGTAGTTGGAGCGGATAACGTCCGGCGTTTTGAAGTATTGGGCGATGCGCAGGGAGAAGCAGGAGCAGCCGCAGCAGTTGCAGATGGCGGAGGGGCCTGTCTCGGGGTCGAGGTTGGAGATTTCGTGGACAAGTCCGTTGTCCTCGCAGCGCTGGAGGATTTCGTAGCATTCCTTGCGGTCAATCTCGCGGCCGTGGCCGGAGCGGATGTGGTATTCGGCGGCCTCGTTGAAGAAAAGGCAGACGTCCTTTTCGAGGTGACCGCAGCCCTCGCCCATGAGGCGGCGGGTGCGGCGGCAGGAGCAGTCCGTGACGGCTATGGAGTGCGAGGCGTCAACGATGCGGTGGATTTCCTCGTAGGTGCCGCGGCGGGAGTCGTTGGTTATTGCCATCTCGACGGGGATGACGCGCATCATGCCCTGACCCACGGGGACATAGGGGGCGATGGGGGCTATTCTGCGCCTTGTATATTCTTCAAAGCACTCGGCGATGACGGGATATTTCTCGCACATTTCTTTGTTTCCGACCATCATTTCCATGATGCCGGGAACCCATATGGGCATATTGAATCTGTCTACGCCGTCCTTTTTCGCGTAGCGGCAGACGCCGAGGTCGGCAAGCTCATAAAGCACCTCTGTCACGCGGTCGAGGGGCTTGCGGACTTTTTTGGCGACCTCCGCGGCGGTGACGTTTTTGCGGACCTTGAGGCCCATGGCAATCTCCGCCATCTCATCCGTCAGGACGGGATCGAGGATTTTGTATTCGGGGTCGTTCTCGGTGACGCCGGTATAGGTTCCGCATTCAATGGTGATTTTGGTGGCAAGCGCGAGAATAATCGGTCTCATGGTGCTTTCCCCTTTCATTTTTGAACAGCCTGAACAGCTTTAGTTTTCGTTCCAGTTTTTGGTTTGGCGGCGGAGCCAGTCCGCCCATTTGTCGATGCCCTCGCCGGTGCGGGCGGAGATGGGGATGATTTCGAGCTTCGGATTGAGCTTTCTTGCGCGCGTGCAGACGGCCTCGAGGTCAAAGTCGAAGTACGGGAGCACATCGAGCTTGTTTATGAGGAGAATATCGACGACGGTGAACATGAGGGGATATTTGAGGGGCTTATCGTCGCCCTCGGGGACGGAGAGTATCATGGCGCTCTTGGAGGCGCCGGTGTCGAACTCTGCGGGGCAGACGAGGTTGCCGACATTTTCGAGGATGGCGAGGTCAACGTCGTCGGTGCCGAGGGCGTCGAGTCCCTGTTTGGTCATGTCGGCGGTCAGGTGGCACATGCCGCCGGTGTGGATTTGGATGGCCTTTGCTCCGGCGGCCTGAACGGTATAGGCGTCCACGTCGGAGTCGATATCGGCTTCCATAACGCCGATGCGAAGCTCGTCCTTCAGTGCCTTGATGGTGGCGACGAGAGTTGTCGTCTTGCCGCTGCCGGGGGAGGACATGAGGTTGAGGAGGAAGGTTTTTTCTTTTTTGAGGCGCTCGCGCAGCTTCTCGGCCTCACGATTATTGTCAGCAAAAACGCTCTGCTTGATTTCAATGGTGGTTAGCATGTCAATTTCCTTTCACAACGGGGTATTTGCCCGATTTTTGTGTTTTTTGACCAAGCATTTCCGCCACAGGTGACGGGTATTGGTCATAAAGAGCCTGATTATCGTTCATAGTTTAACATATAAGGCGGCTTTAGTCAAAGGAAACAGAAATAAAATCGCCGTCTCTCCGCTTGTCGCAGTCTGTCGCGAGTGCGCATATAAATGTATGAGGGGAGGCTCCGCGAGCCGCCCCAATGCGATTGCGGAAGGAAGTTATGAGCATGGCGAATATACCCGCAAAAACGAATATCGGCCTCGTGGCCTACGCCAAGGCGCAGCTCGGCAGACCGTACTGGATGGGCACCTTCGGGCAGACGGCGAGCGCCGCCCTGTACGACTATAACAAGGGGCGTTTGCCGGGGGATTACGCCTGGACGGATATGCAGAGCCAATACGGAAAGCGCGTGCACGATTGCATAGGCCTCATCAAGGGCTATCTCTGGAGCGCGGGGCCGGACGCTCTGCCGAGCTACAATGCCGCGCAGGACCATTCGGCGGACTCGATGCTGACGGCCTGCAAAGAGCGCGGCGCAATAGCCACGCTCCCCGAGCTGCCGGGGACGCTGGTGTTTCAGCCCGACCACGTCGGCGTGTATATCGGCGGCGGCAGCGTGATAGAGGCGCGCGGTCACCTATACGGCGTCGTGCAGACAAAGCTGACGGAAAGACCGTGGAAGAGCTGGGGCAAATGCCCATATATAATATATGAAGGGGGCGGCACGATGCCGGAGGCGATAAAGCCGGAGCAGACACTCGATAACACGCCCGACGCATGGGCAAAGGACTCCGTCGCCTGGGCGATAAAAAACAAGCTGATAATAGGCGACTCCAAGGGCGACCTAAAGCTCCGCGCCCAGCTGACAAGACAGGACCTCTGCATAATCCTAAAGCGCTACAGCGAATTATAACGATAAAAAGCGCCCCTCAATTTTGAGGGGCGCAGGGTGTTTATATGGGGGTTCAGTGCTTATCGAGCTTTGAGAAGTGGTCAAGGATTGCGCCGGTTATGGCGTCGATATCGTAGCTGTATTCGGTGCCGTCCACGTCGAACTCGACCTCGTACTTCGGGGTGCTGCCGTCCTCGTCAAGCTCCACGTTAATGTCGCCGGTGGGCGGGAGAATTACTCCGGCGTGGGCAGCGGCGGTCTCGCGGGCTTTTTCCTCGCCGATTTTGACGGCGCTCTGAACGGCGTCGGTCAGGAGATTCTTCCACTCGTCGTCCTTATCGTCGGCATCCGGCGCGGGGACGGCGGCGCTTAGCTTGGAGAGAGCCTTGACTATCTCGCCGCTTATGGCGTCAACGTCGTATTCGTAGTCCTTGCCGTCTGCGCAGAACTCGACCTCGTAGACCATGCGTCCGCCCTCGTAGTCAAGCTCGACGCCCGCATAAAACTTGCCGTCCGCGGTGATGCCTGCGTGGGCGAGGGCCGCGTTTGCCGCCTTGTCGCCGCCGATATAGTTCTTGTCGCTGGCGGAGCCGGTGACGGAGATGCCCTCGGGCGTGACTTCTTTTTCAAGGAGGAGATTCAGCTCGTTTATGGTGAGCTTCGCAAGCTCCTCAAGGGTGTAGTCGTCGTTCTCGTCCACAAGGCTCTTTATGAGCGCGGCCTTGCCGGAGGAGATTGCGAGAGCCTCGGAAATCTGCTTTATGTCGGCGTCGTCCAAATCCGTTTGGGCGAGGATGGCACCGGTGACTTCCTTGTCGCTCAGGATGCCGTCGATGGTGTGGGTCAGGCGTTCCTCAAGCTCGGCGTTCTTCTGCGCGTCGCCGCCGGCGACGGTGAGGAGAATGGAGTTTTGCAGCTCGGAGAGATAGCCCTTTTCGACCATGGAGCCGATAACGGCGCGCAGGGCGGTGTCGAGGTCTACGCCCTTGAGCTTCAGTCCCTCAAGAATCTCGGCGCCGTCGCTGTTCAGGGAGTTTGCGGCGATGACCTTGTCGAATTTGTTGGAGAGCAGCTCGACGCTCGGGTTAACGTCGAGAGAGACGATGGAGTCCACGGTTTTGGTTTCCTGATAGGCGCCGTAGGCGAAGCTTCCGCCCGTCACGAGCATGAGCGCCGCCGCTGCGGAGCAGGCGTAGCGGAGCCATTTGCGGCTGTTGGTTTTTTTGGTGTTCATATTGATAATCTTTCCTTTCCCGTTGTCACATTCGGAGAGGATATCATCAAGCACATCGGGAACGGCATGCGCGACGGCTTTACGAAGCCTTGCCTCAACATCCTGTTCGTTCATTTTCATTCCCCCTCCTTTAAGAGTTCCTGCAATTTTTTGATGGCGCGGCTGTATTTTGACAGCACCGTCGAGAGCGGCAGCGAGAGCAGCTCGGCAATCTCGCAATGCTTCAGCCCGGATACGGCGTGGAGCATGACGATTCGGCGTTCCTCTTGGCCCAGCCGAAGCAGGGCGGCGTCAAGGACGATTCTGTCCTCTGTGGTGACGGAGGGGCTTTCCGCGTAGAAAAGCTGCCATTCGTCCTCCGGCACATCCGCCGAGTGCGCGGAGGAGCGCAGCAGGGAGAGCGCAAGATTTTTCGTCACCGTCAGAATCCATGCCATTGGCTTTCCGTCCGCACGGTAGCGGGGGGCGGCCTGATAGAGCTTTACATAGGCGTCATGCAGCACATCCTCCGCGTCGCCGGTGTTTTTGAGGATGGAGAGCGCGAAGCCGTAGACCGCGGTCTTTGTCTCGTTGTAGAGAGCGGCGAGAGCCGAGCGGTCGCCATTTGCCATGCTTGCTATATAGTTTTCAAGCGGGGCCTGTGCCGCGTTATTTTGTTCGTAGGACGTCACTTCAAACAAAACGTGCTCGCCTCCTGTCACTGTATTAACGCGGGGGAATCCGATTTTATTGCAGGTCGGGAAAGATTTTTTAAAAAAAGCTTTTCGCAAAGAGTAAAGAGGGCGCGCTGCAAAGTCGGTCCTTGCGGCGCGCCGTTTATGTAGATGGTTACTCGGGCAGGGAATCGTCGTTGAAGACCCAGTCGCGGACGCGGACGGTCTGATAGGTTTCCTTCCCCGTGCGCAGGACGACCTGCGAAAGCCCGGAGTTGATGATGAGTCTTTTGCACATGGAGCAGGGCATGGTGTCGGTAAGCAGCTCGCCGGTCTTCGCGTCGCGTCCGACGAGATAGAGGGTGCCGCCGAGCATGTCGCGGCGGGAGGCGGAGATGATGGCGTTTGCCTCGGCGTGGACGCTGCGGCAAAGCTCGTAGCGCTGGCCTGAGGGTATGCCGAGTTCTTCGCGCATACAGGAGCCGACATTTGTGCAGTTGCGGCGGCCGCGCGGCGCACCGTTATAGCCCGTGGAAAAAATCTCGTCGTTTCTGACGATGATTGCGCCGTATTTCCTGCGCAGGCAGGTGGAGCGGTCAAGCACGGCGTCGGCTATATCGAGATAGTAGTTTTCCTTACTTGTTCTGGTGTCCATATGTTTATCCCCTAACTATATATTGAGGTCACGCTTTCACGGACAGTTTATCGTTTTGGCGCTTTCAAGTCAATAGCATTTGTGCTACAATAATCAAATGCAAAAAACAAACTATCAGACACAAACGGATAATATCACCGCCGCACTGTCGGGGGAGAGGCCGCGCCTGCTGCTGCAAAGCTGCTGCGGCCCCTGCTCGAGCTATGTTTTGGAGTACCTCACGCAATTTTTTGATGTGACGCTCCTTTACTATAACCCGAACATCCAACCGCCGGCGGAATATGACCTGCGCCTTGAGACGCAGAAGCGTCTGCTCGCGCATTTTCCCGGGGTGAAGCTTCTCCCCTGCGACTACGACGCCGCCTCCTATGACGCCGCCGTGCGCGGGCTTGAGGCGGAGCCGGAGGGCGGCGCCCGCTGCACGGAGTGCTTCCGCCTTCGCCTCGGCTTCACGGCGCAAAGGGCGCGGGAGTTGGGCTTTCCGTATTTCTGCACGACGCTGACCGTCTCCCCGCACAAGGATGCAGAGCGCATAAACGCCCTCGGCGCGGAGATAGGCCGGCAATACGGCGTCCGCTTTCTGCCCTCGGACTTCAAAAAGCGCGACGGCTATAAGCGCAGCCTTGAGCTTTCCGCGGAGCTGGGACTTTACCGTCAGGACTACTGCGGCTGTCTCTATTCAAAAAAAGACACCACCTTAAAAGAGGAGACCCCGGAATGAAAATCAGCACAGGAAAACTCGCCGCCGCCGCCGTCATCGGCGCTGCCTACGCCGCCATGACCATGCTGCTTGCACCGATGAGCTTCGGCGTTTTGCAGCTTCGCGTCGCCGAGGCGCTCTGCATTCTGCCCGCATTTCTCCCCTGCGCGGCATGGGGGCTTTTCGCGGGCTGCGCCATCTCAAATCTGCTGTCGGTCTTGGGACCGCTGGACGTCATATTCGGCTCGCTCGCCACGCTGGGCGCCTGTCTCTGCACGGCGGCGCTCGGAAAGGGGCGCACAATGCCGCTTTCGCTCGGGCGCTCAATCGCCGTCTGCCTCATGCCGGCGCTCTGGAACGGCCCCGTCATCGGCGCGATGCTCGCATATGTCGCCGCGCCCGCCTCCGGCTTTCTTGCGGTGTTCATCCCGATGGGCGCACAGATATTTGCCGAGGAGCTTGCCGTGCTGCTTGTCCTCGGTCTGCCGCTCCTGCGATTATTGCCGAACTCCAAGCCGTTCATGGAGCTGATAAAAAAGATTTAGCCGCGCGGAGGAGAAGATTGACAAAGGCGTGACGCGGGTATATAATTCGTTCACAATCACATACAGGGGGGCTGGGTTTTCCCGGCTGAGACGGAGCTGATTGAGGCTTCGGACCCTTGAACCTGATGCGGGTAATGCCGACGTAGGAAGACAGAACGACGCATTCAGAGGCATATTGGCTCTCAGAATGCGTCGCTTTGCTTTTCCGAGCTCTTAAAGAGCGGAAAGGAAAGAAACAATGAACAAAACACAGCACAACTACCTCAGGGCGCTGTGCGAGGGAGCAGTCATGCTCGCGCTCGCGCTCGTCCTAAACGCCGTGAAACTCTATCGTCTGCCAAACGGAGGGTCATTTGACCTCGCCATGGTGCCGATTCTGCTCTATGCTCTGCGCTGGGGTCCGGGCTGGGGCCTGATGGTCGGCTTCATCTTCGGTCTGCTTCAAATCTTTATCGACGGAGCCGTGGCATGGGGCTGGCAGTCCCTGCTGCTCGACTACCTCGTCGCCTTCACGCCGCTCGGCCTCGCGGGCCTGTTCCGCGGCAAGGGCAAGGGCATATACCTTGGCGTTCTGCTCGCCTGCTTCCTGCGCTTCGTCGTCCACTACATAAGCGGCGTCACAATCTACGCCATTGCCGTCCCGACGGAGATTTTCAGCATGACCCTCACAAGCCCCTGGGTGTTCTCGCTCATCTACAACGGCAGCTATATGCTGGTGGACACCCTTCTCTGCCTCCTTGTGTTCGCGCTCCTCTATAAGCCTCTTGACAAGTACCTGCAGGCGAAGGATATCCTCAAAGCGTGAATATCCGAATTTTCTGTTGACAGAAGCATCCTATTTCTATATAATCAATCTCTGCCGGCGAGAGTCGGCGGAGATTATTTATGTCAACTACGCGGCCGTCCGTGCCGTTGTTGAGTATTACTCAATGGAAAGGATTGATTGTTCATGGTACGCACTTATCAGCCCAAGAAACGTCAGCGCAAGATGGAGCACGGCTTCCGCAAGAGAATGTCCACGCGCAGCGGTCGCAACGTACTTGCCCATCGCAGAGCAAAGGGCAGATCGAGACTCAGCCACTGAGCCTCTATGAACGGGCTTTCCAAATAAAATCGTTTCGGGGCGGAGCCATCCGCCCTTTAGCGGTTTTTGGATAAAAGCCCAAATGGGGTAAAACATGGAATTCACCGACTCGCTGAAAAAAAACTATGAATTTCGCCGTCTCTACCAAAGGGGCAAGAGCTTTGCCCGCCCCTGCCTTGTCGTGTATTTTCGCCGCAACGGCAGCACGGAAAACCGCCTCGGCATAACCGTCTCCAACAAAGTCGGAAACGCCGTGACGCGCAATCACGTCCGCCGCAGATTGAGAGAAATATACCGCCTGTCGGAGGCGCAGCTCAAGCGCGGACTCGATATTGTCATCGTGGCGCGCATAAGGGGCGCAAATGCCGATTACGCAGTGCTCGAGCGCGATTATCTCGCCGCCTGCGCGAAGCTCGGCATTTTCTCGGGGGAAAAGACGGAATGAAGAAGCTGCTTATCGCGCTTGTGAAATTCTACCGCAAAAACATATCACCGCTCAGGCCGCCCTGTTGCCGATTCATACCCACCTGCTCGCAATACGCGCTGGAGGCTATCGAAAAATACGGCGCATGGAAAGGCGGTTGGCTTGCGCTTAAACGCATATGCCGCTGTCACCCCTTCCATTTCGGGGAGCACGAGTTCTATGACCCGGTACCGTAAGCCTGAGCGAAATAATCAGGCCATGTAGGGAGAAAAAAATTATGCTGAAGGCAATTGCAAAACCTTTTGGCTGGCTCATGCTGTGGCTGTACGATTGGACAGGCAGCTATGGTCTTGCCATAATCCTCTTTGCCGTGCTTGTGACCCTCATCCTGCTGCCCTTCATGATGAAGAGCAAAAAGGGCATGATGCGCACGACGCGGATGCAGCCGAGGATAGCCGAGCTGCAAAAAAAGCACGAGGGCAACCAACAGAAGCTCAATGAGGAAATGTCCCGCCTCTACCGCGAGGAAAAGGCGAACCCCATGTCCGGCTGTCTGTGGAGCCTTATCCCGTTCCCGATAATACTCGCCCTGTATCAGGCGATTCGCTTCCCGCTCACCATCATGATGGGCGTGCCGGAGGCTCTCCTTGCGCCCGCCGCAAACGGCGTCCCCGCGGGAGCCATCTATCAGAAGCTGATAGACCTCGGCTACTCCATCTCGAGCTATGCCAGCGGCTCCTCTGCCGCCGCATATGAGCAAATATTTCAGTCGAAATTCATCACAGAGCATTTTGCGGATTTCGCCGCCATGTCGGACAAGCTCCAGCCGATAGACTACCATTTCCTCGGTTTGGACATCTCCGCAAACCCCAACTGGAAGATTTGGGACTTTGACTTCTCCTCACCCGCAATTTGGGTGCCTGCGGTCATTCTGTTCCTCATCCCCTTCCTGTCGGCGTTCACCTCCTGGCTGGGCATGGTCATCAGCACGAAGATGAACCCCACCGTGGGCGGCACCGCACAGCAGCAGTCCACCAACAAGACCATGCAGCTCATGATGCCGCTCATGTCGGTTTGGTTCTGCTTCATTATGCCGGCTGCTCTCGGCATATACTGGATAGTAAACAGCGTTTTGGGCGTCGTGCGCGACGTTGTCCTCACCAAAATATACACGAAGCAAATGGATAAAGAGGACGCCGTGCGAATTGCCGAGCGAAAGGCCCGAGAAGCCGAGCTTGAGCGAAAACACGAGGAGACGGAGCGTCTCCGTGCCGCGAACGCCACCGAGAAAAACTCCAACACAAGCAAGAAAAAGCTTCAGGCAGGTCAGAAGCAAAAGGACACCGAGCGCCGCGCCGCCCTCGAAAGGGCAGAGCGTATCGCGCGCAGAGAGCGCCTCGGCATAACCGCAGCGGAGGAGCCGGAGTCTCAGGTCGGCAACCGTCGCTACGCGAGAGGCCGCGCCTTTGTCAACGACCGCTATGTGAACCCCGATGGGGCTGAGGAAGCAACTGCCGCCGCCGCCGCGGAGTCCGAATTCGGCGAGTCCATCGACTCTTGGGATGAGGACGTCACCGCAGTCGAACCGGCTGAGGACGCCGCCGCAGAAGATGCGTCTGCCGACGATTCGTCGGAATCCGAGGATTCAGAGGAAAAGCCGCAGGACTGATAGGAGAAACGACTTATGATAAAAAGCTATGAAAAAAGCGGAAAGACCGAGGAGGAAGCCATATCGGCAGCCCTCAAAGATCTGGGGCTTGAGCGCGACGACGTCTCCGTTGAGATACTTGGGCGGGCTAAGAGCGGTTTTTTGGGCATAGGCTCGTCTCCGGCGGTCATAAGAATCTCATACGAGACAGCGGATGAGCCGGTAATCGAGCGCAAGCCCGAGCCTGTTCCCGAGCGCCGAGTTGAACCCAAGCGCGAGAGTGCCGCCCCGAAAACCCCTTCCTTCGTCTCCGGGGACGACGTGAAAAAGGACGCTGTGAACTTTGTCAGCGGTCTTTTGGAGCGCATGGGCGTCGAGGCGGAAATCGAGGTCTCCGAACGCGAGAACGGCGGCCTGCTCCTTAATCTCTCCGGCGAGGGCATGGGCTCCGTGATAGGCCGCCGCGGCGAGACGCTGGACGCCATTCAGCACCTCACAAACTACGCCGTCAACAAGGGCGGCGACAAGCGCAGCCACATCAGCGTGGACGCCGAGAGCTACCGCGCCAAGCGCGAGGAGAGCCTTGCGCATTTGGCAGAGAAAATGGCCGCAAAGGTCGTCAAATACAAGCGCAGCATGGCGCTGGAGCCTATGAACTCCTATGAGCGCCACGTTATCCATACCGCCCTCCAAAGCTACGAGGGCGTGTCCACAAACTCCATCGGCACTGAGCCCAACCGTCGCGTGGTCGTATCCTACGAGCGCCCAAAGCAGGCGGACGACAGGCCCGGAAGCCGCGAGTGGGACTAAATCGCACCCTTTATTCGGGAGGAAGCTAATATATGATATTCGAGACGGTCAGGGAAATACTCGCGCACCAGCTTGAGGTCAGCCCGGAGCAAATTACTATGGAAACCGATATAATGGAAGACCTTGGCGCCGATTCTCTTGACGTGGTCGAGCTTGTGATGGCAATCGAGGAGGAATATGACATCGTCATAACCGACGAGAGCGTCGCAAACATGACCAAGGTCGGGCAAATAGTAAATTATCTCGACAAATAAGCCAACTGCAAAACTCCCGAGCCGCACTGCGGCACGGGAGTTTTGGGTACTGTCAAAAAAGCGGTATCCACCCGATTAAACGCGGGGGAAAAGTTTGAAAATGGGGGCGAAAGCCCCCTTTTCATTTGAAATTCCCGCCGCAGCGACTTTTCTGTCCGTCGAAAAACACGTTTTTTCGACGGACAGAA
>JAVVTL010000044.1:0-13688 GCA_036653715.1 Oscillospiraceae bacterium | reverse complement strand
CGGGAACCGCTCGCAGAGGGCGATTACCTGCTGCTTTACCTCGGGGACGGCGGCTTCGCCCTCGTCCATGAGGCGGATGAGCATGGCGGCAATCTCTCTCATCTCCGGCTCCTTCATGCCCCTTGTGGTGGTGGCGGGTGAGCCGAAGCGCACGCCGCTTGCGAGGCGCGGGGGCTGGGTGTCGAAGGGGATGGTGTTTTTGTTTGCCGTGATATGCGCGAGGTCAAGAAGCTCCTGCACCTGTGCGCCCGTGCAGCCGAGGCTGGTCACGTCCGCGAGCATGAGGTGGTTATCGGTGCCGCCGGAGACAAGGCGTACGCCGCCCGCGACAAGAGCCTCCGCAAGCGCGGCGGCATTTTTGACGACCTGACGCTGATAGTCGACGAATTCGGGCTGCATTGCCTCTTTGAAGCAGACGGCCTTGCCGGCGATGACGTGCATCAGCGGGCCGCCCTGAGTGCCGGGGAAGATGGCGGAATCTATTTTCTTGGCCAGCGCCTCCTTGCAGAGGATTATTGCACCTCTCGGGCCGCGCAGGGTCTTGTGTGTCGTGCTCGTGACCACGTCCGCATAGGGGACGGGCGAGGGATGGACGCCGGCCGCCACAAGGCCGCCAATGTGCGCCATGTCGACGAACATGTATGCGCCGACCTCGTCGCAAATCTCGCGCACGCGCTGCCAGTCGATGAAGCGCGGGTATGCCGACGCGCCGGCAATTATCATCTTGGGTCGGCGCTGCTTTGCGACCTCGAGCATGTTGTCGTAGTCGAGCAGCTCCGTCTCCCTGTTCACGCCGTAGAAGCAGGCGTCCCAGTACTTGCCGGTTATGGAGGCGGGGGAGCCGTGGGTCAGGTGTCCGCCCTGAGAAAGCTCCATTCCGAGCATGGTCTCGCCCGGCTTCAGGAGCGCCATATACACGGCGACGTTTGCCTGCGAGCCGGAATGCGCCTGGACGTTGGCGTGCTCCGCGCCGAAAAGGGTCTTTGCGCGCTCGATGGCGATATTCTCGACCTCATCGACGTATTCACAGCCGCCGTAGAAGCGCCGTCCGGGATAGCCCTCGGCATATTTGTTGGTGAGATGGCTGCCTACCGCCTCCATCACAGCCTCGGAGGTAAAGTTCTCCGAAGCGATAAGCTCTATATGGTCGCGCTGGCGGGAAAGCTCCCGGGTCATGGACGCAAAAAGCTCCGGGTCTTCCCTGCGAATGTGTTCATAGCTCATATCTGTCTCCGCCTCTCGCAAAAATCGTCATTATGTTATTTATTATAACATTTTAATTGCCCAAGACAACCCCATATCTTGTACGAATATAATGACCGATGCACAATAATTTATTGTAAGCTCCGATATCATTCCACAGCAGGGCGACAAAAACCGCCTTTGTCCGCCGTACGCACACACAAGTTTTTCTGGCGGCGACGTTGCGCCAAAGCGCCTCCGATAAAATGAAACGGGGGCAAAAGCCCCCGTTTTCGGATTGTCGCCCGTGTTTAATTGGGCGGATATTGTTTTTCAGCTGTGCTTATGCGCGATAAGGTGGCCGCTGATGATGCACATTATGATGGAAACGAGTGCACACATGGTCCAAATACCGTGCCAGCTCATGCTTTTGTGAGCCATTTTGACGCACCTCCGTAGGTCAGATTTTTTCAGTAGTTTCCGCTCTCAAGGTAGTCGCAGAGCGCGGTGAGGCCCTCGACACGGAGGCTCTCGACCTCGCCCGCGTCGCAGGCGGCGGCGAATGAGGGGTCAACGGGCAGCTTTGCGACCTGCTTTATGCCGTAGTCGGCGGCTATGGCGTCAATGCTGCTCTCGCCGAAAATGCTGTGCTTTTTGCCGCAGTCCGGGCACATGAAGTAGGACATGTTCTCGACCGTGGCAAGGACTTTTTTCTGCATCATTTCAGACATATGGACGGCCTTGCCGACTATCATGGAGACCAGCTCCTGCGGGCTTGTGACGATGATGATACCGTCCACAGGCAGGGACTGGAAGACCGTCAGCGGCACGTCGCCGGTGCCGGGAGGCATATCGACGAACATATAGTCCACGTCGTCCCAGATTACGTCCGTCCAGAATTGCTCGACTGCGCCCGCGATGACGGGGCCGCGCCAAACCACGGGGTCGGTTTCGTTTTCGAGTAGGACGTTCATGCTGATGAGCTGGATGCCGCTTCCGCTCGCGACAGGCAGAATGTAGTCGTCGCCGCCCATGGCGCGGACATTGACGCCGAACATTCTTGGGATGGAGGGGCCGGTCACGTCCGCATCAAGGACTGCGGCTCTGTGTCCCCTGCGCTGCATCTCGGCAGCCAAAAGGCCTGTTACAAGGGACTTGCCGACGCCGCCCTTGCCGCTCACAACGGCAATGACCTTGCCGACGGAGGCACCCTCGTGCAGAGGCTTCAGCAGGCTCTGGGTATCGTGCTCCTCGCAGCTTTCGGTGCAGCCTGAGCACTCGTGATTGCAATTTTCACTCATGTCGTATTTCCTCCCCGGTGAAGTTTTTATGCCTACATTATAGCCTGTTTTCGCCGCAAGTCAACAACCTGCGGCGCCAAGGGCGAGGATTCCGACATTCGCTTTATATATTGCGTCGAACTGCGAGAGCGGCAGCGGATTTTCTCCCTCGCCGCACTCGATGGTGAAGCCCGGCCTGTTTCGGCTTTTTATGAACCAGTCCTTATAGCCCGCAAAGCCGGAGGCAAAGGGCGTCTCCTCTGCGGTGTAGCCGGAGACGGCGGCGAAGCAGGCGGCATAATTAAACGCGCCCTCGGGGTCATAGTCGAGGTATTTCCAGTATATCGTGTTCCCCTGCGCGTGATAGCTGAGCGTGAGCGCGGGGTCAAGCCGCTCTGTGAGGTTTTTGAGCGCGCGGCTCTCGGGCGCTACGAGCGCCGCCGTCCCGACATAATCTCTCGGCGCGGGCTTTGTATAGCCCTGTGCGAATTTTATTTTTTTTGCCTCCTCCCAACCCGCGGGATATTGGAGATTCAGGTCAGTGCCTGCAATATTTGCCTTCCAGCCCGAGGGGAAGGGAATTTCCGGAAAGCTTGCGGCAATCCGCAATGCGCGGGCATAATACTCTGCGTCCGTCAGTGCGCCGTTGACCAAATCCATGCCGTCCGGGTTTACGGCGGGCGCTATGTAGATGCGCGATTTTTTAAAAATTTCCGCCGCCGCGAGCGTGTATATGTTCCCGCCGAAGGCATAGGCACGAGCCAGCTCCTCCGCGAATTTGAGAAGCACGGGCGTCGTTATCCATTCGTTGGCATGGTGCTCGGCGTTATACATGACCCTGCGCTCGCCGTTGCCCATGCCTATGTAGCGCAGCTTGCTGCCGATGACGCTCCTGCCGTATTCCGCCTCGCTCACAAAGGGATAGCGCGCCGTTATCCCCCGCACGCAGTAGCCGACGAGCGCGGAGCTCCAGGCTATCGTCGTCGGTACCACGGAAAAAGGCAGAGGGACTATGAGCTTTGTGCCTATCCGCAGCCTGAGCGGGTCCACGCCCGGATTTGCCGTCTCTGCGGCGCGCAGGGTCACGCCGTATTTTTCCGAGAGCTTATAGAGCGTGTCGCCCTGCCGCACGGTATGGACGACATAGCCGGCATACCAGGGGTAAAGCGCCGCCTGCGTCTCCCCGCCCGCCGCGCCGTCCGCCCGCAGGCCCTTGGAGCGCTGGAACTGCCTGAGCGCCGCGTCGGTCAGGACGCCGAAAAGCCCGTCGGTTATAAGGGGGCCAAAGCCCGCACGGTTCAGCGCGAGCTGCAAAAGCTGCACACGCGCACCGGTGCTTCCGAATCTCAAAATTTTCATGGCATGATTTTCCTTTCACGCAAACTCCTTATATCATATGCGTTTCAGACCCAAAAGGTAATCTGACAAGAAAAAACCGCCTTTATTTTTCGCTCTCGGCGCACATACTGAAAGCGAAATCAGCGGGGAGGGACAAAGAAAAATAATGGTAAAGAAAAACAGAATATCAAAGTGCGCGGCGACGGCGCTCACAATCCTGTCGTTTGTTTTGACGGCGTCCGTTGGGGCGCGGGCGCTTGACCTTGTGCCTGTCGGAAGGGCGGTCGGAATCGAGCTGTCCTGCGACGGCGTCCTCGTGGCGGGACTTGCCAAGGTCAAAAGCGCCGAGGGCGAGTGCTCGCCCGCCTCCGACGCCGGCATCGCGCCCGGAGACATTATAGTTATGGTGTCGGGCACGAAAATCGGCTCGGCGGAGGATTTTCTAAAAATCGCCCGTGACTTCACGGATGCGCCCGTGTCCGTGACCCTGAAGCGCGGCGAAAAGCTCATTCAATACACCGTTACGCCCGCCGAGGACGCCGAGGGCGCGAGGAAGCTCGGCCTTATGCTGCGCGACGGCGTCTCCGGCATTGGCACCGTCACCTTTTATGACCCCGCCACGGGGCTGTACGGAGCGCTCGGCCACGCCATCAACGACTCCGACACCGGCGTGCTGATGCCTCTTGGCGAGGGCTTTATAACCTCCGCCTCCGTTGCGGACGTTAAGCGCGGCGTGAGCGGCACGCCCGGCGAGCTGCACGGCGCATTTGACGCCGAGGCAAAGCTCGGCACCATCCTCCGCAACACCGGCTGCGGCATTTTCGGCCGAATGGACAGCGCACCCGAGGGCGTGACGACCCGGGCCGCCGCCTCCGCCGACATTCGCACGGGGCCCGCCGTCATCCTTGCGCAGGTAAAGGGCAGCGCCACCGCGGAATACGACATTGAGGTCTCCCGCGTCTACCGCGGCGGCGAGGAGCAGCTGACGCTCACCGTGACAGACCCCGAGCTGCTCGCGCTCACCGGCGGCATTGTTCAGGGCATGAGCGGCTGCCCGATATTGCAAAACGGAAAGCTCATCGGAGCCGTCACGCATGTCCTGCTTTCCGACCCGACGCGGGGCTACGGCGTGACAATTTCCTCCATGCTGTCGGCAGCCGAGGGTTGCCTGCCGTCGAAGTCGGCGGCGTAACACGGAATCAGTAATTATTTTGTCGAATTATGTCAACAAAAAACTGTAGACAAACTACAGTTTTTTGTTGCACTAAGTAGATTAATATGTTAAATTAGTACACATATCGCGGAAAACCTGCTTACATATATACAGTGCAGTCCGTAATTGTAATAATTCGGAGGTCGTATTATGGTAACCAAAACCCGCATTCTCATCGCAGACCCGAGCGAGGACTTCAGGAAACTTCTTTCAGAGGCAATAAACGATGAGGAGGACATGGAAGCAGTTGGCGCGGCCGACGACGGACTTACGGCCCTGTCTCTCATAACAGAGCGAAAGCCGGACGTTGTTCTGCTTGAGCTGGTATTTCCCCGTTTAGACGGTATCGGAGTGCTGCAGCGCCTCCCACAGACCGGCGTATCGCCCAAGGTCATCGTGCTCTCCGGCTTTTGGAATGACCGTGTGCTCACGCAGTGCTCCGAGCTTGGCGCCTGCTATTTCATTCCGAAGCCCTGCGATACCTCTACTCTCATGGCGCGTATCAGGCAGATGAGCAACAGCTCCCGCGAGGTCTCCGCCCCTCAGAGAGTGACGGCGGTGGCGAGAGCACCGGAGCCGAGCCTTGAGGCCGTCGTCACCGATATCATCCACGAGATTGGCGTTCCCGCACACATCAAGGGCTATCAGTATCTGCGAGAGGCGATTATCCTTACCATTAACGACATGGACATAATAAATGCCGTCACCAAGGTTCTGTATCCGCAGGTGGCAAAGCGCTTTAACACCACGCCCAGCCGCGTGGAGCGCGCCATCCGCCACGCTATCGAGGTCGCCTGGGACAGAGGCGATATCGAGACACTGCAAAAATTCTTTGGCTACACCGTCTCTAATATCAAGGGCAAGCCCACGAACAGCGAATTCATCGCCATGATTGCAGACTGCCTTAGCCTGCGCCGCAAGGAAGCGCGAGGCTAAAGTTTTACTTTGACATATCTCTCCCTTTCCTATAACATGGAAATCGGGAGTGATATATATGCAAGCCATCCTTATCTGCCTTTTTGCCGCCGCCTCGCTGACGAATATCGTCGCCTGCGCTTCGGACAGACAGAGCCTCAGAAAGTTTTCAAAGCTCCTCTTGATGCCCCTGCTTTTGGGGGCGTATCTGCTTTCCAGCCCTGAGACCTCCGGGCTTGTTGTTTTTGCTCTTATTTTTGGTTGGGGCGGAGACATCTTCATGATTTTCAAATCTGACGAGCGCCTGCTCTCCGCCGGAATAGGCTCCTTTGGAATCGGACATCTTCTGTATCTTGCAGCCATGATAAAGCTCATGGGAACGCCGACTGTCTTTGCACTTGTCGCCCTGCCGCTCATTTTCGCCGTCGGCGGCGTAATTTTTTTCCTGCAAATACGTCCGCTTATCGACAAAAAGCTGCGCGTTCCCTCGCTGTTCTACTCGCTCCTGCTCAGCACGCTCGGCGCCGTCGCCGCGCTCCTGCTGACCGTCGGCGCAAAAGGCGGCGTCCCGCTGCTCGCCGGCGCACTTTGCTTCATCCTCTCCGACGGGATTCTTGCGCTCGAGATTTTTAAAAACGGCGACTCCCCCAAGCAGGACTTTGCCGTTATGCTCACCTACCTAAGCGCTCAGGCGCTTCTAATATGCGGATTCTGTATGTAAAAAGTATTGGCTGTGCAGCTTTTTAAAAACTGCACAGCCAAATTGTTTTATTTCTTGGAGTTGTCGGAGTTTTGTTCTTCCTCGCGGCGACGGAAAAATTCCTCAAAATAGTCGCGGCGCGCCTTGTCCCTGTCCTTTTGCTCGGTATCGGGCGAGATGGGCTGGCGGGTTTTGCCGTCGTCCGGCGCGAAGTATTCGACTTTTTGCTCGCTCGGAGCGCGCGGCGGGGCTTTTGTTTCCTCGGTATTGCGGAACACGCGGGTCATGTCCTCCGCCTCGCGGAGCTTCTCGCGCTCCACTCGGACGCGGCGGGCGTTTTTGAGGTGGCGCTTGTGCAGAATCCTGTAGCGGATGACGAGCAGCGCGTAGGCCGCGAGCGCGATTATGAGCACCCAAAAGATTATCTTGACCCAAACGAGGTCAAGCGCGGTCTTGACCTGATGCTTCATGTATTGCATTCTTGACAGCTCCACGGAGGTGCTCGCCACGAGCGCCGTGCTGCCGTAGACCACGCCGTCCTTGGAGACGGTTATCTCGCCGAGCACCTGCCCCGCGGCTATGGGAGCGACAAGCTCCTCGCCGTTCTGCTCGTTGTAGATGGTTATGCGCCGCTCGAAGTCGGCGACCTTCTCGTCGTTCGGAAGGAGCGCGGTGACGACGTCCTTGGGACGGAGGGTTACGGAGTTTACGTCCGCGCCCATGGAGACGTCAATCTCCCGCACCAGCTCGGAGGAGCTTAATACCTCTTGAACGCTGAAATTATTGAAAACCCAGTTGTACATGGAGATGGTATCGACAAAGTTGCCGTAGGTCATGGAGCCGTCGGCGTTTTGGGTGCCGACGCCGCCGAGCACCACGCAGACAAAGCGCATGCCTTCCTTCTCCGCCGTGGAGACGAGGCAGTAGCCCGCCGAGGAGGTGTGTCCGGTCTTGACGCCCTTGGCAAATTCGTAGTAGCAGCCGCGGTAATAGCGGGAGTCCGCGTTTATGAGGCCGTTGGTGTTGGAGAGCTTGCGTTCATCGGAGAAGTTGGTGGCGGGGACGGTATAGTTGACGGTGTTGCAGATTTCCATGAACAGGTCGCGGCTGATTGCCTCCTGCGTTATGAGGTACATGTCGTGAGCCGTGGTGTAGTGGTCGTTATCGGGCAGGCCGTGGGTATTGACGAAGTGTGTGCCGGTGCAGCCCAGCGCCTTTGCCCTGTCGTTCATGAGCTTGACGAAGTCCGCGACCGAGCCGGATATGTATTCCGCGATGATGTTGCAGGCCTCGTTTGCGGATTCCACCATGGCGCAATAGAGCAGATTTTCGAGGGACATTTTTTCGCCGGGGACGATATTGGCGGTGCTGCCGTCCTCCACCATGCCGACGACGCTGTTTGCGGAGGAGGTGACTTCGTCATAGAGGGAGACGTCGCCCCGGTCTACGGCCTCGATTGCAAGGAGGACTGTCATGATTTTTGTGAGGGAGGCGGGGTACATTTTTTTGTCCATATCGCGCGAGAAAAAGACTCTGCCGGAGGCGGCATCCGCCAAAACAACGGCTTGCGCGGTCACATTGGGGTCATCCAAGGCCAGAGCGGCAGGCGCCATGAAGGAAAAAACGGCGCAAATAATTAAAATTATGGGGAGTATCTTTATTTTTTTCATATCAATCTCCGCGGCAATATGGTATAGTTTGGGGGTATGATGAAGGCGAATACAGCCACATATATGCGCACAAAATTATTTCTTTATTATACAGGTTTACATAAAGAAAATCAACCTCTAATTCTTTTGAGGGGGGTGTCGGTCTTGGGAAAGCCGAGCAGGACGGAGCTTATCCTTATCTGCGCCGCCTGCGCCTCGCTTGCGCTGACGGTCGGCCTTCGCCTCGGCATCGGCAGCGGCAGCTCCGCCGTCGTGACGGAGAGAAGCGCCCCGCCCGCCGCCGTTTCCGCGCTCCAAACCCCGGAAATCCTCGGCGACGGGAACACAATAAACATAAACTCCGCCTCCGCGGAGAGGCTCGCCCTGCTCCCCGGCATAGGCGCGGCACTCGCCGACCGCATCGTCGCATACCGCGAGGCAAACGGCGACTTTTCCGACATTTCGGGAATAATGAATGTCAGCGGCATAGGCGACGGGAAATTTGCAAAAATCAGGGACTTAATCACAGTGGGAGATACCTCATGAAAATTTTGGTCGTGGACGACGAAAAATTGCTCGTCAAGGGCATAAAATTCAATCTTGAAAACGAGGGCTATCAGGTTGACGCCTGCTATGACGGCGAGAGCGCGGTCGAGCTTGCCAAATCCTGCGACTACGGCCTCATTATCCTCGACCTCATGATGCCGAAAATCGACGGTCTTGCCGCCTGCCAACAGATACGCGGCTTTTCCACCGTGCCCATCATCATGCTGACTGCAAGGAGCGAAAGCTCCGACAAGCTCCTTGGCTTTGAGTCCGGCGCGGACGACTATATCACAAAGCCCTTCGACATACTCGAGCTCAAGGTTCGCGTCCGCGCGCTCATCCGCCGCGCCTCCATGCCCGCCGCGCAGGCGGATGCGCCCGGCGTGCTCGCCAAGGGCCATCTTGCCCTCGACCCCGTGAAGCGCACGGCAAAAAAGAACGGTGTCGTCGTGGAGCTGACCGCCAAGGAATTTGACCTTGCGGAGCTTTTTATGCGCAATCCCGGGCGCGTCTATTCGCGTGACAGCCTCCTGAATCTCGTCTGGGGCTACGACTATCAGGGCGACGCCCGCACTGTTGACGTGCACATCCGCCGTCTGCGCGAAAAGCTCGAGAAAAACCCCGCCGAGCCGGAATTTATCATCACCAAATGGGGCGTGGGCTACTATTTCTCGGAATAGGTGTCAAATGTTTAAATCCGACAACAAAAGCATAAAACTCACCGAGAGCGTTCAATTCAAATTCGTCGCCGCTTTCTTCACCCTCATCGCCATACTCCTGCTTCTGCTGAACACCTATCCGCTCATGACCTCGCGGGACTTGGTTTTCAAGGAAAAAGAAGGCGCGCTGATGAGTCAGGCGGCAGTGCTGTCCTCCTCCCTCGCGGCGCTGGACAGGCTCAGCGAAAACGGCGTCTCGCAGGTCATGGAGCTGCTTGACGTCTCCGGCATCACCCGCATTGTCGTGACGGACGAGAGCGCCCTCGTGCTCTACGACACGTCCGACGCCGCCGCGACGGGTAAATACGCCCTTTTTTCCGAGCTGGCAGACGCCCTCGGCGGTGAACAGGTGTTCCGCTCGCGCTTTGCGGACGGGGCCTTTCTTTCGCGCGCCGCAATGCCCGTGCGCAACGGCGAGGTGACCCTCGGCGCCGTCTATCT
The DNA here is from genome assembly GCA_036653715.1 of Oscillospiraceae bacterium. Classification (GTDB taxonomy): domain Bacteria; phylum Bacillota; class Clostridia; order Oscillospirales; family Oscillospiraceae; genus Scatomorpha. The sequence goes on along the minus strand of JAVVTL010000044.1, from coordinate 3,705 downwards.
CTGCGAATACGACACCGAGCAGGCCTCGCTCATCACCGGCATTCAGGGGCGCATGACCTCCGTCTCCGCCGCCGTTTGCGTGCTGGCACTCGTCATGACCGTCCTCTTTTCCCGCGCGCTGACAGTCAGAATAACCGACCTCGCCCGCGCCATCCAAATCGTCCGCTGCGGGAACTACGCCCACAGAATCGAGCTTCACGGCAACGACGAGCTGACCGAGCTGGGCGACGAATTCAACAACCTCACCGAGCGGCTCGAGACCACCGAGAGCCAGCGCCGCCGCTTTGTTTCGGATGCCTCGCACGAGCTGAAAACGCCGCTCGCCTCCATCCGTCTCCTCTCGGACAGCATAGTCCAGAGCGCCGGCATGGACAGCGCCACCATGCGCGAGTTTGCCGCCGATATCGGCTCCGAGGCGGCACGCCTTCAGCGCACCACCGAAAAGCTCCTTGACCTCTCTCGCCGCGACGACGGCACGGACGCCGCCCGCCGCCCCGTGGACATGGCCTCCGTCGTGAACTCCACCCTGCGTCTCCTGACGCCTTTGGCCGAGACGCGGCAGGTCGCCATAAGGCTCTCCCTCGGCGACGACTGCCTTGTCCTCGCCTCCGAGGACGACTTATATCAGATAATCTTCAATCTCGCCGAAAACGCCATCAAATACAACGTCGCGGCAGGCGAGGTGCACATCGAGGTTCGACGCGAGCGCGACCGCGCCCTGCTCACGGTGGACGACACCGGCATCGGCATTCCCGAGGCAGACAGGGAACAGATATTTTCCCGCTTTTACCGCGTTGACAAGGCGCGAAGCCGCGAAAACGGCGGGAGCGGCCTCGGCCTCTCCATCGTCCACGACGCCGTGGAGGCCCTCGGCGGCTATATCGAGGTTTTGCCCCGAGCGCCGCAGGGCACGCGCTTTGCCGTCAGCTTCCCGCTCGCGGGGAGAGAGGAGGCGGAAACATGAAACGCGCTTCACTTTTGTCTGCGCTTTTGGCGCTCGCCATCCTGCTCTCCGCCTGCGGCTCCTCCGGCGCAAAGCTTGAAATTTACCGCATTGTCGCCCCATATTACCGCGAGGGCGGCGAGCTTGTCCGCTCAGAAACCGTCACCTGCTCCCCCGGCGTCGGCCTCATAAACGCCGCCATCTCCGCCTTCAATGCGGAGCCTGCCGACCAGGAGCTTATGAATCCCCTGCCAAACGGCCTTCAAATAATCGGCTGCCGTCTCATCGGCTCCGAGCTTCGCCTTACCCTCTCCCCCGAATACGCCGCCCTCACCGGAATCGGCAGGACGCTCGCGGACTGCTGCCTGACCCTCACCTTCTGCGGAATTGAGGGCGTCAGCTCCGTCGCCGTCTACTCAAACGGCAGGCAGCTCAGACCGCCGCTCTCCAAAAACGACATTATCCTCGCCGACCTTTCGGCACAAATAGATTAAAAAGAGGTATAAAAAATGACCAATCTGCAAAGAATTCAGGGCGAACTGCCCGCCGCCGGACTTGACGCCCTGCTCCTGATGGACGACAAAAACATCTTCTATGCCCTCGGCTTCCGCCCGACGGACAGCGCCGCCGTCATCACGCGCGACAGCGCCATCCTCGTCACCGACTCCCGCTATATCGAGGCGGCGGAAAAGCTCCGCAACCCCGCGGCGGAGGTCGTCATGTCCGACCGCGAGCGCAGGCTGCTCGACTGCGTGGCGGACTATCTCACGGCGCACGGCGTCTCCGCCCTCGGCGCGGAGGAGGAATATCTGAGCTTTGCCCAATACGTCCGCGTGGGCGAGCGCCTCGGCCTCGTTTTAAAGCCGGGACAGAGCGTCATAGCCTCCCTTCGCAGCCGCAAGACCGCCGATGAGCTTCAGTCCCTCATCGCCGCCCAGCGCATTGCCGAAAAAGCTCTTGAGCACGTCCTCGGCATGATAAAGCCCGGCGTCAGCGAGCGCGAGCTTGCGGCGGAGCTTGCCTACCGCATGCTGCTCCTTGGCGGCGAGGGCAACTCCTTTGACCCCATCGTCGTCACCGGTGCCAAGACCAGCATGCCCCACGGCGTGCCCGGCGACGTGCTTGTGCGCGACGGCGACTTTGTCACCATGGACTTCGGCACCCTCAAAAACGGCTATTGCTCCGACATGACCCGCACCGTCGCCGTCGGCCACGTCACCGATGAGATGCGCCGCGTCTACGACACCGTCTATGCGGCTCAGGCCGCCGGCATCAGCGCCGCCCGCCCCGGTGCCATCGGCGCGGACATCCATAACGCCGGTGCCAAGGTAATTGCCGACGCCGGCTACGGCGAGTATTTCGGCCACGGCTTCGGCCACAGCCTCGGCCTCGATATCCACGAGCTGCCCTCCGCCAATACCGCAAACACGGAGCCGATGCCCGAGGGCGCAGTCATTTCCGCAGAGCCGGGCATATATCTGCCCGGGCGCTTCGGTGTCCGCATTGAGGACGTGCTTTACCTCACGGGGGACGGCTGCATAAACATCACAAAAGCTCCGAAAGAGCTGATAATCCTTTAATTTCTCTTGCAAAAAGCTTGTCTATAGTGTAGAATAAGCAAGCTCAAGATGTAAAACCATACACGGGAGGATACACATATATGATTACTGCCGGCGATTTCAGAAACGGCGTCACCTTCGAAATGGAAGGTCAGGTCATGCAGGTCGTAGAATTTCAGCATGTAAAACCGGGAAAGGGCGCGGCATTTGTCCGCACCAAGATCAGAAACGTCATCACCGGCGCCGTGATCGAAACTTCCTTTAACCCCACCGCTAAATTCGAAAACGCGTCCGTTGACCGCAAAAACATGGAATACAGCTACGCCGATGGCAACCTCTATTATTTTATGGACAGCGAAACCTATGAGCTTGTCCCCATTGACGGTTCCATCCTCAACGACAGCTTCAAGTTCGTCAAGGAAAACATGGTCTGCACCATCCTCTCCTATAAGGGCAAGGTGTACTCCGTGGAGCCGCCCAACTTTGTCGATTTGACAATCACCCAAACAGACCCGGGTTTTGCCGGCAACACCGCCACAAACACCCTGAAGCCCGCCACCCTCGAAACCGGCGCGGAGATTCGCGTTCCCCTTTTCATCAGCGAGGGCGACCGCATCAAGATAGACACCCGCACGGGCGAATACCTTGAGAGATCCAAGGGCTGAGTCAGTTTTCCGACACATTACGTTTCCGAATAGGAGGAAAAAATTATGACTACCGCTGAAAAAGTCGCATACCTCAAGGGTCTGGCAGATGGCCAGGGACTTGATAAGGACTCCAAAGAGGGCAAGCTGCTCTTCATGATAATGGACATCCTCGGCGATGTCACACAGGACATCGAGGACCTCGAGCAAAACAGCTGGGAGCTGGGCGAGGCCATTGATCAGATCAGCGACGACCTTTCCGACGTTGAAGACGACCTCTACGACCTTGACGACGATGACGAGGATTGGGATGACGACGAGGACGACGATGATGACGACGACGATGACGATGACGAGGGTCATTGCCACTGTCACTGCCACTGCGATGACGACGACGAGGACCCCGTCTTCTACGAAGTCACCTGCCCCGCCTGCCAAAACACCATCACCATAGACGAGGACATCCTCGCGCTCGGCGCCATCGAATGCCCGAACTGCGGCGAGACTCTCGAGTTCGACGGCATCGAGACCGACGAAAACGAAGACGAATAATCTTTTT
>JAVVTL010000043.1:10562-14386 GCA_036653715.1 Oscillospiraceae bacterium | reverse complement strand
GCAATACAGGCCCCGCCCCCGCATATGCTCTAAGGAGAATCTGCGGGGGTCTTTATATGAAAAAACGCTTCGTCCTCAATACCGCGCTGCTGACCGGCGCTTCTGTTTTAATAAGGCTCATAGGCATGGCATTTCAGGTTTGGCTGGCGGGACGCATCGGCCCCGCCGGAATCGGGCTTTTTCAGCTTGTCATGAGCGTGGAGCTGCTCTGTGTCACCTTTGCCGTCAGCGGGATACGCTTTGCCGTGACGCGCCTCGTGGCGGAGGAGCTTGGCTGCGGCCGTCCCGGCGGAGTGAGCGCCGCCATGCGCCGCTGCTGCGCCTACAGCCTCTTTTTCGGTGTTGCCGCCGCTGCCGTACTGCGGCTCTGCGCCGAGCCAATCGGCTTTCTTTGGATTGGCGACGCGCGAACCGTGCTGTCCCTGCGCGTCCTCGCGCTCGGTCTGCCGTTCATCTCCCTGTCCTCCGTGCTCTCGGGCTACTTCACCGCCTGCGGACGCGTGTGGAAGCCCTCGCTCGTGCACCTGCTCGAACAGCTCGTCTCCGTCGCGCTGGTGGCGTTTTTTCTCCTGCACTCCCCCGTCGGGGATATTGAGAAAAACTGCGCCGCGGTTACCACGGGCGTCACCGTCTCCGACCTGCTCTCATTTCTCATGATGCTCGCCGCCTACCTTGGGGACAGGCGCCGCCACGGAGGCGGCATTATCAGAGCGCCGCGCATGACCTCGCGCATGCTTGTCGTCGCCCTGCCGCTCGCCGCCTCCGCCTATGCGCGGAGCGCGCTCTCCACCCTCGAGCACCTGCTCGTGCCGAGGGGGCTTAAAAAAGCCGGCTTCTCCGCCGACTCCGCGCTCGCGGGCTACGGCGTCATTCAGGGCATGGTCATGCCGATAATCGGCTTCCCCTCCTGCCTGCTCCTCTCGCTCGCGGAGCTTATTGTCCCCGAGCTTACCTCGGCGCAGATGCGCAGAGACGAGGCCGGCATCTCCCGCATCGTCAGCCTGCTGCTGCGCAGGACACTGCTCTTTTCCCTTGCCTGCGCCGCGCTGCTCTATCTCTTTGCCGGGCCGCTCGGCGAGGCGATTTATCACTCAAATGAGGCGGGGCGCTACATACGCCTGCTCGCGCCGCTCGTGCCGATAATGTATACCGATATGGTCGCCGACGGCTGCCTCAAGGGGCTGGGTCAGCAGATGTGGAACATGGCAATTAACCTGCTCGACGCGTCTTTGGGCGTACTGCTCGTTTGGACGCTCCTGCCGCGCGGCGCACTCACTGCATATATCGCCATAATATATATAAACGAGTGCATTAATTTCCTGTTAAGTATGCACAGATTAATGAAAATAACGCATATTCGCCTCTTTTGCAGGGGAAGTGAGCCTTGCTTATAGGGCTGTTTTAGGCTATACTTTCTATACATGACGGGCATTTTTCGACATTCTCCGCCCGTCAAAATAGATGCGAAAGGCGAAATTTTTAAATATGGCAAATCAGACAGCATACCAAATTACCGCAGACTCCGCCTGTGATCTCCCTCTTGCGCTTTGCCGCGAGCGCGGCATTCTCCCCTGCAAGATGACCTACACCATGGACGGCGTCGTCATGACGGACGAGATGAACGAGGAGAGCTGCAACAAATTCTACTCACTCATGCGGGCCGGCGGCACCCCCGCCACCAGCCAAATAAATCCCGGCACCTTCATGGATTTTTGGCGGCCTCTCGCCGAGGCGGGAAGGCCGGTGCTCCATATATCCCTCGCCGCCTCCGTCTCCGGCTCCTATGAGAGCGCTCTCACCGCCGTCGGAATGCTGCAATACGACTATCCCGCCTGGGACTGCCGTGTAATAGACTCCATAAACGGCTCCACAGGCACCGGCCTCCTTGTGCTCAGAGCCGCGGCAAACCGCGACAACGGCCTCTCCCTCGACGAAAATGCCTGCGACATTGTCGGCATTACCAACAACGTTAACTCCATCTTCACGACCGACACCCTCAAATATCTCCATCGCGGCGGACGCCTGAGCCGCAGCGCGGCCATTTTCGGCACGGCGCTGAACATCCAGCCCATCATGCACGTCCACCTCGACGGCCACATTGAGGTCTGGAAAAAAGTCCGCGGCGAGAAACAATGCAAGCAGAAAATCATCGACCTCGTAAAGGAGCTCGCGATTGACGCCCCCTCCCAAACGCTCATGGTTTCTCACGCCGACGACTACGCCAAGGCTCTCGAATACGGCGAGGCGCTGAAGGCGGAGGTCGGCTTCCGCGACGTCTACTACAGCACCATCGGCCCCACCATCGGCGCACACGCCGGCCCGGGGCTTATCGCCGTTTTCTTTACCGGCAAAGAGAGATAAGCACACACATATAAATCAAAAGATTGGAGCACGGCATATGCAGCCGTGTCAAGTTGACTCAAATGAGGATGAAACGCTTAATTTCCGCCCTTTTGGCACTGCTGCTTGCGGCGGCGCTTCCAATCGGCGCGGCGGCGCTGCAGCCCGTTTACAATGTCTCCCCGCAATTTGCCGACAGCATATATTACGAGCGCCTGCTTGCGGTTCCCGCCTCCGAAAACCCGGCGGCGGATTTTCTGAACGCCGCGCTCTCCCAGGTCGGCTACCACGAGGGCGACGCGCCCTCGGAGCGGGGCGGCGGCAATCTCCTTGGCAACGACAACTATTCCGAGAGCGGTTACTTCTACAATTTTGACGGCAGAGAATGGTGCGCCATGTTTGTCTCCTGGTGCGCAAGGCAGGCGGCGATACCGACCTCGCTCATCAGAAACAGCCCCTTGGCAAACCCGAGCGTCTTCGCCGTGGCGGGCATCCCCCCCGGCTCATATATCCCAAAGCCCGGCGACCTCGTGTTTTTCAGAGGTCAACGCGACTGGGCGCACGTCGCAATCGTCCTTGCTGTGGATGGGGACAGGCTCTACACCGTCGAGGGCAACAAAAACGACGCCGTGCGTATCTGCTGCCGCAGACTCTCCTCGGAATACATACAGGCCTACGGAATTTGGACCGAGCGCGGCTGCGATTTTTCCGAGCTGACGGCGGGACGGATATACACCCTTGAATTTACGCCAAACGGCGGCACGGGGCGCATGTCCTCCGTCTGCGCGACGGAAAATCAGCCCCTGCAGCCCTACAAAAACGCCATCACCTATGACGACAACGACGGCGAGCCGGAATATGACACCTACATGAGCCGCGAGGGCTATACCTTCGGCGGCTGGTATATCGAGCGCCCGTCGGACGGCGCATGGCTGACGGACGGCGGCTTTCTCTCCGAGGATGAAATCAGAGAAGCCTCCCTCCGCCGCACAATCCTTGCGGACGCTGCCCAAATATTGCCCGACGCCTCTTGGTCTACCGACCTGCTCCCCGTTTTCAGGTGCCACGCAGTTTGGCTGAACGCCGACGGCAATGCCTCGGGCGACACCTCCGCCTATATTCCCGTGCGGGACTCAAGCGGCTGGCTCAACCCCTACTGCGACCTCACCGAGGACACGCCCCACTACGAGCAAATCCGCGAGGCGGTGCAGGGCGGGCTTATGAACGGCATGTCCGCCTCCGTATTCGCGCCCCTGCGCGGCCTGACGAGAGCCGAGGCTGTCTCCGCGCTCTACAGAGCCGTGGGCGAGCCGCTTCCCTCCGCCGACGCCCCCGTCTTTACCGACGTGAGTGAAAACGCGTGGTGCCGTTCCGCCGTAATGTGGGCGACGGAAAAGGGCATAGTAAAGGGCGAGGGCGACGGGCGCTTTCTGCCGGACAGGCCCCTAAGCGGCTACGAGGCGCTTGCAATTCTTTACAGATTC
>JAVVTL010000043.1:0-10462 GCA_036653715.1 Oscillospiraceae bacterium | reverse complement strand
CAGATTCATTAACGGCCCCGAGCCGACGGAGCCTACCGCGGAGCCGACGGAGCCGGAGCCGCCAACGCCGACGGAGCCGCCCGCGCCCGTCGTGCCGGAATGGGCAAAAAACTCCCTGCGCTGGGCAATCGAGCGCTCGCTTCTCCCCGAGACCACGCAACCTGCGGAGCTTTCGGAGAGCATGACAAGGTGCGCTTTTGCCGCACTTATTGTGTCTGTCGCAAAAATGCAATTGACACGGCTGTTACCCGGGTAATATAGTGCTATAATAGAACAAAAGAGCAATATAGCAAAAGAACAAATCCAAAACACTGAAGGAGGAGCGGCTCATGACAAATATTGAGCTTGAACGCATATCCGCCAAGGGGCGGATGCTCGGCATGGAGATGGTTTACCGCGCGGCCTCGGGACATATCGGCGGCTCTCTCTCCGCCATGGATATACTGACGGAGCTGTATTTCGAGCAGCTGAGCATTGACCCCGAGCGGGCGGACTGCCCGGGACGCGACCGTTTCGTCATGTCCAAGGGCCACTGCACGCCCGCGCTGTACCCCATCTTGGCACTGCGCGGCTACTTCCCCGAAAAAGACCTTGAGCTTTTCCGCAGTATCGAGGGACACATGTCAGGCCACCCCGACATGCGCCATGTAAAGGGCGTGGACATGTCCACAGGCTCGCTCGGGCAGGGCATCAGTGCCGCCGTCGGCATGGCGCTCGCCGCCAAGGTTGACAGAGACGACTTCCGCGTCTGGGCGCTCCTTGGAGACGGAGAATGCGAAGAGGGTCAGGTTTGGGAGGCTTTTGCAGCCGCCTCAAAATACGGCCTTTCAAATCTCTGCGTGACCATAGACATAAACGGCCTCCAAATAGACGGCAAAACCGCCGACGTCATGCCCATGGAGCCTTTTGACGAGAAGCTTCGCGCCTTCGGCTTTGAGGTCTTCTATGCCGACGGGCATGATTTTGACTCCCTGCGCGCCGCCTATGTCGCAGCGGGAAAATCCGCGAAGCCCTCCGCCGTGCTCGCAAAGACGGTCAAGGGCAAGGGCGTGTCCTTTATGGAAAACGACGCCGGCTGGCACGGCAAAGCGCCGAATGCCGAGCAGTATGAGCTTGCCATGGGCGAGCTGCGCGCCGCCTATGCGGCTCTTGGAGGTAAATAAAGATGGCTGAAAAAATTGCAACCCGCGCCGTATACGGCGACATGCTGGTGGAGCTGGCCGAAAAATATCCCGAGCTTGTGGTATTGGACGCCGACCTCGCCGGAGCTACGATGACAAAGGGCTTCTCAAAGGCCTTCCCCGCCCGATTTTTCGACATGGGTATTGCGGAATCCAATATGATTGGCGTCGCCGCCGGCCTTGCGACCTGCGGCAAAAAGCCCTTCGCCAATTCCTTCGCCATGTTCACCGCCGGCAGAGCCTATGAGCAGGTGCGAAACAGCGTCGCCTATCCCCGGCTGAATGTCAAATGCATCGGCTCCCACGGCGGCCTCTCCGTCGGCGAGGACGGCGCCACTCACCAGTGCATCGAGGACCTTGCGCTCATGAGCGCCATCCCCGGCATGCTCGTCCTGAATCCCTGCGACGGCAACGAGATGCGCGAGGCGGTCAGGGCGCTCATCGAATACGACGGCCCCGCCTATATGCGCCTCGGCCGCATGGCTGTCGAGACGGTCACGGCGGACGCACCCGGCTATAAATTCCAAATCGGCCACGGTGCCGTGCTGCGCAAGGGGACGGATGTCACCATAGTCGCAACCGGCCTCATGGTTCAGCGCTCCCTCGCCGCCGCCGAGCTGCTTGCCGCGCGGGGCGTCTCCGCCCGTGTAATCGACATGCACACCATAAAGCCCATCGACGGCGAGCTGCTTTTGGCTGCCGCCACGGAGACGGGCGCCATCGTCACGACCGAGGAGCACAGCATAGTCGGCGGCCTCGGCTCCGCTGTCGCCTCCTACCTCTCCGGCACCTATCCCGTCCCCGTCATCCGCCACGGCGTGAACGACGAATTCGGGCGCTCCGGCAAGGCGGAGCAGGTGCTTTCCGCCTACGGCCTCACCGCCGAGGTCATCGCCAAGAGAGCCGACGAGGCAATCGCAATGAAGCGCGGCGGATGACTGTATGCGTTTTTGGTGCCTCCAGCCGCGAGCTGAGGCAGGTTTACCTCGACGAGGCATTTAAAATGGGCGCGGAGCTGGCGAAAAGAGGCCACTCCATGGTGTTCGGCGGCGGCGCGTCCGGCCTTATGGGCGCGGCGGCGCGCGGCGTCGTCTCCGTCGGCGGCAAGATGACCGGCATTGCGCCGAAATTCTTTGACGAGCCCGGCATCCTCTGCAAGGACTGCGCGGAGCTTATCTTCACCGAGACGATGGGCGAGCGCAAAAAGCTCATGGAGGACATGGCGGACGCCTTCATCATCCTCCCCGGCGGCATCGGCACGCTTGAGGAATTTTTCGAGGCGCTCACCCTGAAGCAGCTCGGCCGCCACAGCAAGGCTATGGCAATCCTCAACACCGACGGCTATTATGCCGAGCTTGACGCGCTCATGCTCCGCGGCGTCGCCGAGAAATTCACCCCCCGTGACGGCTACGCTCTTTACAGCACCTTCGACACCCCCGCCGCCGTCATGGACTATATCGAGGCCTACACCGCAAGCCCGCAGGATATCTGCAAAGCAAAGCTTTTCGGCAGGGCCTGACAAATGCAAACCTACCGTCCGCTCCTTTTAAGGGGCGGACGGTTTTTTTGTGTCTTTGCGCTTCGCTGCCGTCAAAAGTTTAAAAATTGTACATTGACCGAGTTTAAAAGATTCAAACTTTACATTTTCTCGGCATGTGTTACCATGAAAATTAAGCGAAATGACCAAATGTGTTTGAATCCTGCGTTTGGGCTGATTCGCCCTTCGCGCACCCCGCGTTCGCACAAAATGACTCTTGCACAGAAAGAAAGGAAAGATGATTGTGAAAAAGATTATTAGTCTCACGCTTGCACTTCTCATGGTTTTTGCCCTCGCCGCCTGCGGCGCCAAGGCTCCCCCCGCCGATACGACCGGCACCCCCGCTCCCGAGGCGACAGCCTGGGCCCCCGAGGAAAACATAACCATAATTGTTGCGTACAAGGCCGGCTCCGGCACCGACAACACCGCGCGTGTCCTTGCCGCCTACGCCGAAAAGTATCTCGGCAAGCCCGTCATCATTGAAAACCTCGAGGGCGGCTCCGGTGCCATCGGCTGGACCGCGCTTTCTCAGGCAGAGCCGGACGGCTATACCCTCGGCTTCCTCAACCTCCCCAACTTCAGCACCTCCATCACCGACGATCTCGCCGACTACACTGTCGAGAGCTTCACCCCCATATGCAACCACGTCTCCGAGACCTCCGTGGTTCTCGTCAAGGCGGACTCCGAATTCAACACCATTGAGGACCTCATCACCTATGCCAAGGCTCATCCCGGCGAGCTGAAGGCCTCCACCAACGGCAACCGCAACTCCAACCACATCGGCGCTCAGATGCTGGCAAACTCCGCCGAATTCACCTACACCGACATCCCCTACGGCGGCACCGCCGACCAGCTTCTTGCCCTTCGTCAGAGCGAGGTTGACTTCTCTGTTGCCAAGGTCGCGGACTTTGCTTCCTTCACCTCCGAGGTCAAGCTTTTAGGCGTGTTCAACCCCGAGCGCCTTGCCGAGTACCCCGACGTCCCCACGCTGGGCGAGCTGGGCTTCTATGACCAGTGGCTGGGCTCCTCCCGCTGCATCGCGGCTCCCGTCGGCGTGTCCGCCGAAATCGTCTCCTTCTATGCGGAAGCTTTTGAAAAGCTGATGCAGGACCCCGATTATCTCAAGGCCGCCGAGGCCGCCGGTATCAACACCGACTATCAGGGCCCCGATGCCACTGCCAAGCTCGTGGCAGATCAGCAGACCTTCGCAGAGGGCTTGGACGCCGTCTGGGGCAGCTAATTCGCAATCCGCACGGGAGCCGGGCGTTTCAAAGCCCCGGCTCCCTTCGGTATATTAAAGCACCTTGTTTTTTGACAGCGGTCATTTTATGCCAAGTTGTCTCATCCCCGCACATTTTCCGCTAAGGAGGCCCTTATGAAAAAAACCGATTTGGGTGTAGTGGGCTTTATGTATTCCATCTGCGTGCTGTTTTTTGTGATGACACAGCAGATTAAATTCGAGGCTCGCGCCTATCCCACCTTTGTCATTATTCTCCTGTTCTCACTCACCACCATTTTTGTGGTTCAGCTTGTCTTTGAAGCCAAGCGCTCCGGCGTCACAAGCGGCGTGACGGAAGTTTTCGAGGGCTTTTTGCCCAAGCAGTTCTTTATCGTTTTCGTCATGATAATCGGCTACCTTATAGGCATGTATTTTATAGGCTTTTATATCTCCACGCTCGCCTTTATCGTATTGTGTCTGCTGTTCCTGAAGGTTCCGAAATGGCAGATAATACTTTCCGCGCTTTTCATCATCGCATTGGTCTATGGTGCCTTCACCCTGTTTTTGGGTGTGAAGCTGCCCATCGGCCTGCTATTTAAGTAAGGAGGCTTCGCTATGTTGGAAACCTTGTCACTCATGGGCGACGGCTTCGTCCACGCATTGTCACTGATGAACCTGCTCTTTATGGCGGGAGGCACCGCCATCGGCATCATCATCGGCTGCCTGCCCGGCCTCTCGGCCGCCATGGGCGTGGCGCTGCTGCTGCCGATGACCTTTACCATGCCGCCCGAAACCGGGCTTATAGTTCTTGGCGGTATTTACTGCGGCGCGATTTTCGGCGGCTCGATTTCCGCCATTCTCATACATACGCCCGGCACCCCCGCCTCCGCCGCCACCGCTATCGACGGCTATCAGCTCACGCTGCAGGGCAAGGCCGGCAAGGCTCTTGCGGTCTCCTGCTTCTCGTCCTTCTGCGGCGGCCTGCTCTCCTGCATCTCACTCTACTTCTTCGCGCCCCTGCTGGCTCAGCTCGCAATGAAGTTCGGATCTCCGGAATACTTCTGGCTGTCCATCTTCGGCCTCACCATCATCGCCGGCGTCTCCTCCAAGTCCATGGTCAAGGGGCTTATCTCCGGAGCGCTCGGACTGCTCATCTCCACCATCGGCATGGACCCCATCGAGGGCGCAAAGCGCTTCATGTTCGGTCAGGCCTCCCTCTATGAGGGCATCAACACCACCTGCGCGCTCATCGGACTGTTCTCCATGTCACAGGTGCTGATTTTAGCCGAGAAAAAGATTAAGGAACGCGCCAAGGCGGCAAAGTTCACCGATAAAATCACCCTGAGCGGCGCGGAGGTAAAGCGCATCACCCCCACCATTCTCCGCTCGTGGATTATCGGAAACATCATCGGAATCCTCCCCGGAGCCGGCGCCTCCATCGCCTGCTTCATGGGCTATAACGCCTCCAAGCAGTTTTCCAAGCACAAGGAGGAGTTCGGCCACGGCTCCATTGAGGGCGTGGCAGGCTCCGAGGCGGCAAATAACGCCGTAACCGGCGGCTCGCTCATCCCCATGCTCACGCTCGGCATACCCGGCGAATCCGTCACCGCCGTCCTGATGGGCGGACTGATTATTCAGGGACTGCAGCCCGGCCCCGAGCTGTTCACCCGCCATGCGGCAATGACCTACACCTTCTTCGCGGGCTTTGTGCTCGTGCAGTTCTTCATGCTCGGCATAGGCCTTTTGGGCTGCCGCGGCTTCGCGCACATTTCGAGACTTTCCGACTCCATCCTCATTCCCTGCGTGGCGGTACTCTGTGTCGTCGGCGCCTTTGCCATACACAAGAACTTTGTGGATGTCGTCATCATGATGATTTTCGGCGTTCTCGGCTACCTTGTGCGAAAGCTCGATTTGAACCCCGCCGCCATAGTGCTCGCGCTGATTCTCGGTCCAATCGGAGAGACGGGCTTGCGGCGCTCGCTCCTGCTCTCGGGCGGCAATCCCGCCATTTTGTTCTCCACGCCCGTCTGCTGGGTGCTGGTGGGACTTTCCGCGCTGAGCATCTGCGCCCCCCTTATTATGGACAGAAAAAGCAAAAAGGCCGCCGCAAACGGCGGCGACAGTCCCTCCGGCGAGATTGACGACCCGGCAGGCGGCTCAGACTAAATAACACACGACGGCTCGGGAAAGGAGTACGCTTTGATATCTGATTTGGCTTTTTTCGGCGGACCGCTCGCCTATTTGAGAGACTTGAATCTTCTCTCCGTACTCTTTCGCTTTGCCCTTGCCACGCTCTGCGGGAGCGCAATCGGCTTTGAACGCGGCAAAACGCGCCACGCCGCCGGTCTGCGCACCCACATCGTGGTCTGCATAGGCGCAACCGCCGCCATGCTGGTCAACCAATACATCACCATATACCTTGCGCCCGGCAGCGATCCCGCGCGTATGGGCGCACAGGTCATCAGCGGCATAGGCTTTTTGGGCGCCGGCACAATTGTCATCACCGGCCATCACCGCGGTCAGCGCGTCAAGGGCCTCACCACCGCCGCCGGGCTTTGGGCCTCCGCCTGCATGGGGCTCTTTATCGGCATAGGCTTTTACGAGGGCGCGGTAATCATGTGCGTCTTCCTGTTCGCCGTCATTGTGGTGCTCAACAGAATAGACGCGAGATACCTCAAATCGAGCTGCTTTATGCGCCTGTATCTTGAGTATTCCCCGGAGATTACGCCCTTCAGCGCCGTCCTCAGTGCGCTCCGCAGCCGAGACTGGCACATGACGCACATTGAATATCTCAGCCGCGAGGCCTGCAACGGCGTCGCCGTGCTGTTGGAGATTCAGCGCAGCTATCGTCTCAGCAAGGCGGATGACATGGGGGAGCTGCTCAGAAGTGTGGATGGCGTCCTCTTTGTCGAGGACATGTAGCCGCCGCCGTTCAGACTGAACCTCACTATCGGATAAGCTTCGGCGGCAGCTCCCCAAAGGAGCTGCCGCCGAAGTCTGTCAAGCTGTTGCTGTCAATTGAAAAAAATATGGTCAAAGCGGCGCATTGCCTCGCCCTCGAGCTCGCTTAAAAGCTTGTCGTCCACCTGCATTCGGGTTTCAAGGATCGTCTGCACCGACACGCCCGGCTGCTCGACGTCCTCTCGGATGCTGTGGAGGTGGTTTTCGACCAAAATCTGCTGCCCTTCCTTGGAGAGGATGTAGTCGTAGAGCAAACGCCCGTTGCGCTCATCGGGGCAGCCCGCGGCAAGCCCCAGCGGACAGCAGACGGAGATTATGTCCTCCTCCGGGATTCGGTAGGCGATTGCCTCGCCCGCGTCCGCCATGTTGTCGGAAATGTAATCGAGGCAGATGCCTATGGGGTAGTCCCCGGAGGCGACGCGCATATGCGTTGCCGTGGTGCCGCTCTCGAGCGCGCAGCCGTTGGCATAGAGCTTCTCAAAGAACTCCGCTCCGTAGCGCCCGTCCGCCATCAGTGCGCCCACAAAGTATTTTGTGCTGCCCGCGCTGCCGGGGTCCGTCATGACAATCTTGCCTTTCCATTTGGGGTCAAGCAGCTCCTGCCATGTTTTTGGGGCCTCCTCTGCGGAAATAAGGTCGCTGTTATAGCCGATGACGACCGAAATCAGACGCGCGCCGGTATAGTAGTACTGCTCGTCGATAAAGCTCTCATCTATGTTGATGGCCTGCGGGGATATGTAGGGCGAGAGCACCCGGTCTTTTTTGAGAGGGATATAGCTTATCGGCGTTCCCATCCAAATAACGTCCGCGGCAATGTCTCCGCTCTGTACCTCGGCGGCAAGCTTTGTGAGGATTTTTCCGCTGCCGGCAAAATAATAGTTCATCTCAATATCGGGATACTCTGCCTCAAAGCCCTTTTTGATTGCCTGAATCTGCTTCTCCTGCATGGAGCAATAGAGCATGACCTTGCCGGAATAGCCGCCGGCCTTCGTGGGTGAAGGCTCCGCCGCAGGGGCGCTTCCGCAGCCCGTGCACAGCATTGCCGCCAGCAAAAGCACCGCAAATACTCTGCGCACACGCGCCACCCCCTCCCGCATTTTGTTACAGTATACCTGTTTTTTCGCCTTAAGTAAAGTTGTCTCACCATCATTTGTGTGCTATAATAATTATAAAATGATTATTATATATGCGCATTTCGCCGCTTTGTGGCGAAATGCTTAAATTTTAAAAATAAAAGCCGATTGCTGAAGGAGGAGAATACGCTTGGATGCGCCCACCCCCTTTGTTCGATTTCGTTCCCTGCTGCGCCGCCGCGCCCCCACGGTGCTCTGTGCCGTCGCCGGTATTCTGCTCATGCTGGCGCTGATTCTCGGCGCGGTCTATTTGTCGTTCCAAAGCATGGCTCTGCGCTCCATATCCCTGCGGGACGACGAATTTTCCGCCCAAACCGACGCGCTCGCCAATCTTATGGAGGACATGATTCGCAATTACGGAATGCAGGCGTTTTACGCCCCGGAGATTTCCGAGCTGCGCGAAAACGCCGATATCTCCGACATGGAACGCGTGCGCGATTTGCGCGAGCTTGGCACCTATGTCAGCAGCAGCGATTTTGTGGACTCCATCACCGTCTATAACCGAGTCAGAAACACCATCTACTCCACCGACGCCGATGTGCTCAGCGATACCGCCGACCGCTTTGTGGACAGAAGCGCCGTCGAGATGTTTTTAAACCTCAACGCGGATATGCGAATGACGCCCCTGCGCCGCATCGCCTTTCCCGAGCGACCGGATAAGCAGCGCGAATATTTTTCTTTTCTCTTTTTTGAGACCGATTCGGAGGACACTCCCCTCGGCAGCGCCATGATGCTGAACGTCGCATACGATTGGTTCGTGGGCAACCTTCTCTCCTTTGACGACCGCGACAGCTGTGTCCTGCTGGACAGGCAGGGCAGGCTTGTCTATGCCCCCGACCCGCTTTTGGCGCGGGAGGCGGCGTTTTTCCAAATGGAATCCGACGATGACACGGGCTATCTCTTGCGGAGATACGAGCACAAGCAGCTCGTCTGCCACTTCTCAAGGATTGATTCCACCGGCTGGTACTGCCTGCGCATTCTGCCGCTTGAAGAATGCCTCCCCGGACTGCTCCAATTGCGCAACACTCTCGCGGCCTGCCTCACGCTTGCCGTGGCGCTGCTGGCGGCATCATGTACGGCCACGCTCATTTTCCTCTATGCCCCCTTCCACAAAATCCGTCTCGCCCTGCAGCGTGTGAGTGAGGACTCCGGCCCGCCGGAGGTGCAGATTCGCTCGCTCGTTCGGGACTCCTTGCAATATCAGCAGTCGCATCTGCTCATTGATTTACTTGAGGGACGTCCCGTCCCGCCGGAGCGAATCCCCGCCGAGCCGCTGACGCTGCTTCTCATCACCGCCGCGAATCCCGCGCCCGTCCGCGCGTTCCTCTCCCGCGACTGTCCCGCCGCGCTCCTGCGGCACGAACGCGGGCGGGAGGTCACCTTGATTCCCGCGCTTTCCGAGGATGAGATTCAGGCGCTCTGCACAGCGCTCACGGAGCACACCGACTGCCGCTGCTACTGCGGCGTGCCTCGGGGGGCAAATGAGCTTCCCGCCTCATATGCGACCCTGCGCGAGCTGCATCAGTTGCGTTTTTGGTACCCGGGACAGCTAATTATCTGCGAAAAGCACTTTGCCCCCCGCGCCCCGCACAGCAGTCTTTCGGAGAAGCAGCTCACCGCCCTTCTCTCCGCCCTGCGAGGCGGCGAGGCGGAGGAGGGCCGCGCAATATGGCGGCAGATTTTGGAGAGCATCCGCTGTGATTCCTATCGTGACCAGCGCTTTGCCTTTAACCGCGTGGCTCAGCTCCTGCAGGAGACGCTAAATGAGCAGTCTCAGCCCGCGGAGCGTATTCTCCCCGACGAATTTTTGGCGGAGTTAGAGGACATCGGCGCTCTCACCGCCCGCTTCGACCTGTTTTTTGCCCTCATTTGCCGACACAGCATCGACCAGCGCCGCCGCCGCCTCGGCGACATTGCCGCGCAGGTGGCGCGACGAATCGACGCCGGCTATGCTGACCCCGAGCTGTCCCTGCCGCGCATTGCCGACGAGATGGGCATGAGCGGCGCTTATCTGGGCCGACTGTTTCGGGAGAGCCTCGGGCTATCCATCGGTGATTACATGAACAGGGTACGCGTGGAAAACGGCGCGCGCCTGCTACTCTCCACAGACCTCACGGTTGAGGCCGTCGCCGGCGCCGTGGGCTTTGGCAACCAAAAATATTTTTATGTGGTCTTCAAAAACACCACCGGCCAAACGCCCCTCCAATTCCGCAAGCAAAACCTCCCCCTCCCCCCAATCCCCACAAAAACCGCCGCAGAATAGGCCTTAAGCCCCGACGGCGCTCCTTCGCGATTCATGCGGAGCCGATGCCCTTATTTGAACCCGCTTAATGCTTAAACAACAGGAGACATTATGAAAATATTCCAGATTGTCTTGCTTGCAATAACTATCCTATCTATAGCGTTGGCTTTGTTCCTGATTTCCAAACTG
>JAVVTL010000042.1:0-14877 GCA_036653715.1 Oscillospiraceae bacterium | reverse complement strand
TTATAGTATTACCGCGCCATTTATGCAACCTCAACGGCGTTGGATATTTATATAACAAAAAAATCGGCGGGACATACATGATTCCGACATAAATCGGTGTTATAATCAAAAAATCACAGAGCGAACCTCCGTGAAAAGCCGCCAAAATCTTATACACAAAAGGAGCGCGCCGGTATGCCACAGGAAAAAAATATACCCCGCATCAACAGCAAGCTGCGCCACCACGTCCTCGAGGTCCCGCCGGAGGCGCGCGCGGTCAGCGGAATAGTCATCAACGGCAGGCGCATAAAAACGCTCGTTTTCACGACGGATATCGCCATAATCCGCAACTGCAACGCCGACGCGGTGCTGGCGGTCTATCCCTTCACGCCTCAGCAGTCCATATCGGATTCTGTTCTGCGCTACTCGTCGCTGCCCGTCTTCTGCGGCGTCGGCGGCGGCACGACGCAGGGGCTGCGGACAACCCAACTCGCGTGGGACGCGGAATCTCAGGGTGCAATGGGCGTCGTCGTAAATGCGCCAATGGGAAATCAGGATATCGAATACATATGCAAGGTCATCGACATCCCCCTCGTCGTCACGGTGCTGAACGCGGATACAGACATCGCCGCGCGGCTGGAGGCGGGCGCTACCATCCTCAATGTCTCCGCCGCGGACCGCACGCCGGACGTTGTCCGCGCCATCAGGGCGAAGTACCCGGATATCCCCATCATCGCCACCGGCGGCGCGACGGGCGAGTCGATAGCGCTGACGGCGGCGGCGGGAGCCAATGCCATAAGCTACACGCCGCCCTCCACAAAAGAGCTGTTCTCGCGCATGATGAGCGATTATCGTCAGGTGTGAGGAAAGTCATGGCTTGACAAAAACACCCGAGGTGGGATATTCTCACCTTGGGTGATGTTTTTTATGTCTGAAAAATTCTTCGCGCCCGGACGCACGGAGCTTGCGGGCAACCACACGGATCATCAAAAGGGCCGCGTCCTTGCCGCCTCGGTGGACATGGGCATGACGGCGCTCGCCTCCAAAAACGGCGAGGGGCTTATCCGCATTACGGCGGACGGCTGCGCCCCCTTTGAAATAGACATCTTCGACCTTGAGCCTAAGCCGCGCGAGCGGGGCAGCTCCGCCGCCCTGTGCCGCGGCGTCTGCTGTGCGCTCGACGAAATCGGCGCGGAGCTTGGCGGCTTTGACGCGGAGATAAGCTCCAAGCTCAGACCCGGCGGGGGTCTTTCGTCCTCGGCGGCGTTTTCGGTGCTGATAGGCAGAATACTAAACGGCCTCTATAACGGCGGCACCGTCACGCCTGTGGAGCTTGCCAAGGCGGGGCAGGAGGCGGAAAATTGCCATTTCGGCAAGCCGAGCGGCCTCATGGACCAGCTGGCCTGCTCTGTGGGCGGCGCTGTGTATATCGACTTTCTGAGCGGAGAGATAAGGCCCCTTGCCGCCACCTTTGCGGAGCTGGGGCTTAGCCTCTGTCTGCTCGATACAGGCGGGAGCCACGAGAATCTCACGCCCGCCTATGCCGCCATCCCAAAGGACATGCGCTATGTCGCCGGGCGTCTCGGCGTCGAGTATTTGTCGGAGGCGGAGCCTGCGGAGTTTTTTGCCCGACACTGCCCCGAGGGCAGGGAGCGGGAGTGGGGCCGCGCCGCGCATTTCTTCGCCGAGAACGAGCGCGTCCCAAAAATGCGCGATGCTTTAGCGGCGGGCGATGCGGCGGGGTACATGCGCCTCATGAACGCCTCGGGCCGCTCCTCGGAGCAGCAGCTCCTCAATATCCGCGCACCGGAGGGGGACGACGCGCTTGAGCGCGGCCTTGCCCTCGCCGCCTCCCTGCTTGAGGGCAGGGGCGCGTGGCGCGTCCACGGCGGCGGCTTTGCCGGCTGCGTACAGGCGCTCATGCCGACGGATTTTTACGGCGAATACAAAGCAAAAACCGAGGCCGTCTTCGGCCCCGATTCCTGCTTCGAGCTGAAAATATAAAAATGTGTCTGTAAAAACCCATCCCTCGCGGTGCAAACCGCGAGGGATGGGTTTTATAAATATGCTGAAGTGCTTTATTCCACGTCCTTATAGCCGTCGTCGGCGGGGGCGTCGGGGTTGGCGATGAGCTTTTGGAGCTGTGCCAAGCGGCCCTCGGTGTCGGCGGGCGTCTCGTCCATGCGCTTTTGCAGTTCCTCGAGCAGGTAGCGGGAGCCCATCAGCATGGTGTAGGTGGCGGTGCTCGCTTTGCCGAGCTTGGAGAGGTCGCGCATGTTGAGCCTTATCAGTTCGTGCTCCGCGACGACGCTCTCATAGAGGTCCTCAAGCTTGCCGAGCGCGGCGAGCAGCTCGCCGTCCCCGTGACCGTTTGCGTCATAGCCGCCCTCGGGCAGCTTTTTTGTGAGTCTTTCCATAATTACCTCCGGGATTTTATTTGATATGTCAAGCGTCGATTTTCTTTGTTTTTTCGGGGCGGCTGTCGCCGTGCTTCACAAAGAGCATGGTGATGAAGGCGAGGAGCACAAAGGCGCAGCCGTAGGGGAACAGCGTCCTCATGCCGAGCTTGTCCATGAGAAAGCCGGAGAAAATCGGCGTGGCGGTCTGCGCCGCCATGCTGGCGGTATAGTAGAAGCCCGTGTATTTGCCGACGTCGCTGCCTCGGCTCAGCTCCACGACCATGGGATAGCTGTTGACGTTTATGGTGGCCCAGCCGATGCCCGCGGCGGCAAAGAGCACGTTCATGATGATGGGTGAGCTGCCGGCGTGGATGAAGGAGCCGGCAAGGAGGGCGGAGCCGAGGATTATTATACCCGCGAGAATCGTCTTTTTGCGCCCGAATTTGGAGGAGACCATGCCGACGGGCAGATATGCGAGTATGGCGGCGCCTGTGGCTATCGTGAGGGTGGTGTTGTAGTCGAGGTTCAAAACGCTGCTGGCGTAGACGGAGTATTTGCTCGTTATGGCGTTGTAGCCGAAAAACCAGAGCACAACCGACGCGAGTATGAGCAGCAGGGAGGTGCGCTCGCTGCGCGAGAGCTTTCGCGCCTCGCCGCCCGGCTCCTCGGCCTCGTCGGCGATGCCGTATTTCACGCTGTCCTCGGCCATCTCGCGCACAAGCTCGGGTTCCTTGACCTTGCGGAGGAAGATGAGCAGTCCGCCGAGCATGACGCCCGCGATGACCGCAAAGAAAAACGTGTAGCTCATGAGGGCGTTTTCCGCCTTGCCGGTGCCGAAAAGCGTGCCGAGCAGGAGCACGACGATGCCGCCTGCGGAGCCCATGAGGTTTATGACGGCGTTTGCCTTGCTCCGCAGCGGCTTTACGGTCACGTCCGGCATAAGCGCCACGGCGGGGCTGCGGAAGGTGGACATGGAGAGCAGGACGATGAGCAGAACTCCGATAAAGAGAAAGAGCGGGAGTCTGTTCTGCGCGGTGACGTCGGCGGCGTAGGCCTGACGGGCGGGGACGACATATTCGACGTAATCGGGGTTTTTGCCGCCGTTTTCGTCGCGGATGGAGATGGCGGTGAATTGTTCTTTAGTGAATTCGTCGCGCAGGACGACGGTTTTGCCGCCCGGGGTGTTTAGGGTGAGGTCGGCGTCATAGAGGGTCTCCTGAGCCGTGGGGTTGTCCACGGCGACGGGGGCGAGCGCGCGCAGCTGCAAATCGTCCGCAAAGGAGAGGACGAGCAGGAAGACTGTCGCCATGAGGGTGCCGAAGATTATGTAGGGAGTGCGGCGTCCGCGCTTGGTCTTGGTCTTGTCGGAAAGAGCGCCGAACAGCGGGAGCAGGAAAAGGGCAAGGACGTTGTCCAGTGCCATGATAACGCCGGACCAGCTCTGCGACATGCCGAATTTGTCCGTGAGAATTTTGGGGATAATGGTGTCATATGCCTGCCAAAATACACATATAAGGAAAAAGGCAAAGCCGACATATACGGTCTTTTTGTAGTTTAGCTTCATGTTGTTCCTCTCTTGTCCTGTTTTGATTATGAGTTTATACTATCTCGCGGGTCAATTCAACAATAATTTGACTTATTGGCAGGTCTCGTTGTAAAATGGAAATAATGGGAGGCGCTGATATGCCCGATAAAAAGAAAACGAAATTTTGGATAATGTCCGCCGGCGGGGTTGCCGCCGCTTTAGGTGCCGTCACCTTCCTTGTTGCACCCGGCAAATCCGACAAAAAAATGCGCGCGCCCTTCATGGGCCGCAACTTTGCCCACAGGGGTCTGCACAAGATAGACAAAAGCATACCCGAAAACTCACTTCCCGCCTTTGACGCCGCCGCGAGAATCGGCTACGGCGTGGAGCTGGACGTACACATCACGAGCGACGGCGAGCTTGTCGTGTTCCACGACAACGACCTTCTCCGCATCTGCGGCGTCGAGAGACGCGTGGAGGACATGACTTGGCCCGAGCTGCGCGAGCTTCGTCTCTGCGGCACGGAATACGGCATCCCCCTCTTTTCCGAGGTACTGCGCGTCATCAATAACCGCAGTGCCATAATCGTCGAGCTGAAGCGCGGCGGCAGAAACAAAGAGCTTTGCAAAAAAACCTATAAGCTTTTGAAGGACTACGGCGGCCGCTACTGCATCGAGAGCTTTGACCCCGCAATCGTCCTTTGGTTCCGCCTCCATGCGCCGCAGGTGCTGCGCGGACAGCTCGCCTCAAACCCCTTCGACATGGCAAAGGGCACCAATAAACTCAGCGCCTTTTTGGTTGGCAACCTGCTGACGAATTTTATCGCCCGCCCGCACTTCATCGCCTACGGCCTCGCCATGCCAAAGCCGCTCACAGTCCGCTATTGCGAGTTTTTGGGCGCAATGCGCGTCGCCTGGACCTCCCGCGAGTGGAAAAACGAGCAGAACAACGACGCCGTGATTTTCCAGTTCTACCGCCCGAGAGTCAAATACAAATAAGCAACCAAAATTTCACAAAACATGCCGGTCACGTCAAAAAACGCGACCGGCATATTTATTTTTTGTTCACTTGGAGAGCAGCACCTCGGCAAGCTCCGCCACGTCGCGCAGGACGTAGTCGGGCTTCGTCGGGGAGTCGCGCAGAATCGCCTCTGTCGTCTCGCCGGACATGACGAGCACGGAGGCCGCGCCCGCGTTTACCGCCACGGCGATGTCGGTATAGAGCCTGTCGCCCACGCAGCAGATAAGCTCGTTCGGAACACCGGTGTTATGGGATATTATGTCAACCATACTCCGATTGGGCTTGCCGATAAATATGGGCTTCACGCCCGTGGAGGCGGTGAGCAGGGCGCATATGCTGCCGCAGTCGGGCAGGACCTCGTCTGCGGGCATGGGGCAGACCCAGTCGGGGTTTGCGGCGATGAAGGCGGCGCCGCGCCTTATGAAATGCACGGCCTTATTCAGCTTTTCGTAGACAAGCTCGGTGTCGAAGCCGACGCAGACGACGTCGCAGTCCTCCTCCGCAAGGCGCACGCCGTAGCTCGTAAGCTCCCGCATGAACGCCTTTGTGCCGACGGGATATACCGCGGCACCGGGGAAGTTTTCGTTCAGGTAGAGCGCCGTCGCCATGCCGGAGGTGAAGACGTTCTTCGGCTCGCAGGGGAAGCCGAGGCGCAGAAGACGGTTTACATAATCAGTACCGGCTCGGGAGGAATTGTTGGTGAGATATATATACTCACGTCCCGTGCTCTCAAGCGTGCCGATGAAGTCCACAGCGCCGGGAAAGACGTCGTCCCCGAGGTAGAGGGTGCCGTCCATGTCCAGCAGAAAGAGTTTACATAACTTTAATTTCTCGAAATCCATTCAATTGTTCTCCTTGTCGTTAATATCCTCCGGCAGGAGGAGCATGAGGTCGTCCTTGGTGGGCGCCTCGATGGCGGCGACGCGGTTTGATTGGCGCATGACCATGTCCTCAAAGCGGTTGCGCACCTCGCGGCCGTTGCCGAAGTTTTCGTCCCGCCCGTCGTAGAGGCGGTCGAACAGCTCGGCGGCGATTTTTTCGGATTCCTCCGAGAGGCGGTAGCCGTTTTTTTCGCATTGCAGGCGAAACATGGTCATAAGCTCGCTGCCCTTATAGTCCGGGAAATATATGTATTTGTTGAAGCGCGATTCGAGGCCGGGGTTGGAGGTCAAGAAGTCCTTCATCGGCTCGTCGTAGCCCGCGACGATGACGACAAGCTCGTCCCTGTGGTCCTCCATGGCCTTCAGGAGCGTCTCGACGCACTCGCGGCCGAAGTCGTTCTCGCCGCCGGAGGAGAGGGAATATGCCTCGTCGATAAAGAGCACACCGCCGAGGGCGGATTTGATGACGTCGGCGGTTTTCAGCGCCGTCTGACCGACGAAGCCCGCCACGAGGCCGGAGCGGTCAACCTCGACAAGCTGACCGGTTTTCAGAACGCCGATGGCGGCGTATATCCCGCCAAGCAGCCGCGCGACGGTGGTTTTGCCGGTGCCGGGGTTGCCCATGAAGACGAGGTGCAGGGACATGGGCGCGACGGGCAGGGCGTTTTCCTCGCGGAGCTTGTGGACTTTTATGAGGTTTATGAGGCTTTTTACGTCGCTCTTGACCTCGGCGAGGCCGACGAGGGAGTCAAGCTCCGCCATAAGCTCGTCGAGCGAGGGCTTTTTTTCTGTATCGGTCGGGGCCTGCGTCTGCGCCTTTTCGCCGCCGGAGACGGCAACCTCGCCCGCGTGCTTTTCGACAAAGGACGGCTCGCCGCTCGTGACAAAGTCGCGCGGGTCGAGGGCGGGCTTCGAGGGCTTCACCCCGGCGGAGTCGCTGACGGCCTTGAGCTTGTCCGCGCAGTCGGTGATATATTTTGCCTCCGCGAAGGTGACGTCGTCGTCCACCGCGGCGAGATAGAGCAGGATGTTCGTGAGCATACGGATGAAAACGCGGGAGGCGTCCGTCCCCTCGCGCACGTCCCTGTCCGCGAGGTTCCAAAAGAACATCGGCGGCAGAAAGTCGCCCGCCGCGCACACGGCGCCGGTGAGGTCCCAAAGCAGCCACGTCCCCGGTTTGCGGCCCTTGGAATACAGCTCGTTCATGGCGTCCGCGTGGGATTGCGTGATGCTGCCCGCGCGATTCCAGAGCGAGAGGGCGCAGCCTTGGATGAATTCGTCAAGCTGCGGCGCAATTGACTTGCCGGAGGCGCGATAAAACGCCTCGGTGTTTGAGATGTAGGTTTTATGAAGCTCCTCGGGTGAGCGCTTCCACGAAGTCGGCATATATATTCCCCTCCGAATACAAAACTGAAGCGATTATATACTTTTCAATTGATTTGCACAATAGTGGAACACAATATTGAAATACGTCGGAAACGTGTTATAATAATTAAATGTCTGCTTGGCAGTCATTTATAGATTTTGCGCTATATTATTTTTCATAATTCATGGAAGGAAGATAGATATAATGTCCAAAAAACAATTCAAGGCAGAATCCAAGCGCCTGCTCGATCTCATGATTAACTCCATCTACACCCACAAGGAAATCTTTCTCCGCGAAATCATCTCAAACGCGTCGGACGCGATAGACAAGCTCTGCTATCTCTCCCTGACGGACGATAAGGTCGGTATCTCAAGAGACGAATTCCGCATTCTCGTCGCCGTTGACCCCGAGGCCCGCACCATAACCATCTCCGATAACGGCATAGGCATGTCCCGCGAGGAAATGGAAGAAAACCTCGGCGTGATAGCCAAGAGCGGCTCCATGGCCTTTAAGGGCGGCGTGGACGGAACCTCCAAGGCCGGTGCCGAAATCGACATCATCGGTCAGTTCGGCGTGGGCTTCTATTCCGCCTTCATGGTCGCCGATAAAGTCAGCGTAATCTCCAAAACCTACGGCGCCGATATCGCCAACAAATGGGAGTCCGAGGGCGCGGACGGCTATACCGTCACCGAGAGCGCAAGGGACGAGGTCGGCACCGACGTCATCCTCCACGTCAAGGACGACGACGATAACGACAAATACAGCGACTACCTCCAGCTTTGGAAGGTAATGCGCCTTGTCAAAAAATACTCCGACTATATCCGCTGGCCCATCCAAATGGACGTCGAGGTCCCCAAGTTCGAGGACAGCGGCGAGAAGGACGAAAAGGGCGAGCCCGTCATGAAGGAAGCCACGCAGCTTGAGCGGGAAACCCTCAACAGCATGATTCCCATTTGGCAGCGCAGCAAGAGCGAGGTAACCGACGCGGACTGCGCGGAATTCTACAAGGAAAAATTCCACGACACCACAGACCCCGCGGTCATCATAAGAGTCAACGCCGAGGGGCAGGTCTCCTACAAGGCCATGCTCTTTATCCCCGGCCATCAGCTCCTCGACTACATGACGGCGGACTTTGAACCGGGACTTCAGCTCTACAGCTCGGGCGTCATGATAATGGAAAAATGCCCCGACCTCCTGTCGGAGAGCTTCTATTTCGTGCGCGGCGTCGTTGATTCCCCCGACCTCTCGCTGAACATCTCCCGCGAGGTGCTCCAGCACGACCGCCAGCTCAAAATAATCGCCCAAAACCTCAACAAGCGCATCAAGTCAGAGCTTTTGAAGCTCATGGAGAGCGACCGCCCGAAATACGAGGAATTCTACAAAAACTACGGCCGCCAGCTCCGCTTCGGCGCGGTGGCGCGCTTCAACCAAAACCTTGAGTCCCTGCGCGAGCTGCTCCTCTACAACGTGGAGGAAAACAAAACCGCTACCCTCAAGGAATACACCGACCGTATGCCCGCCGAGCAAAAATTCATCTACTACGCGCTGGGCGACTCGGTATCCCGCATCCTGCGTCTGCCACAGGCGGAGCTTGTGCGTTCCAAGGGCTTCGAGCTGCTCTGCATGACCGAGGAGGTCGACGAATATATCGTCGAACAGCTTGGTGCAAGCGACGAGAAAAAATTCTGCAACATCGTCACCGGCGACCTCGGTTTGGAGACGGACGAGGAAAAGGCCGATATGGAAAAAAAGGAGGCCGACCTCAGGGACGTCCTCGACTTCGCAAAGGACACGCTCGGCGACAGGGTCGAAACCGTTCGCCTCTCCCGCAAGCTCGTGTCCGCCCCCGTCTGCATGACGACGGAGGGGGAAGTCACCCTCGAGATGGAGCGCTATTTCAGCAGCATGCCCAACACGGGGACGGAGCCGCCCAAGGCGCGCCGCGTCCTTGAGCTGAACGCCGACCACGCCGCCTTCAGGGCGCTCACCGCCGCCATCACGGCAGACAGAACCCGCGCCGCAAAGCTTGTCGAGGTGCTGCATTCTCAGGCCCTGCTCATAGCGGGCGAGGAGCTTGCCGACCCCGCGGCATATGCGGAGCTTGTCTGCGGCCTGTTTTAAACACAAACTTCAATCGGAGAATCAGATGGAAAAAACTCTCGGCATCTACATCCACATACCGTTCTGCGCCTCAAAGTGCGGCTACTGCGACTTCTATTCGCTCGCCGGACGGGAGGAGGCAATGCCAAAATATCAGGAGGCGCTCTGCGCCCATATACGCGAGTCCGCCCCCTCAATATCGCGATATTTTTTGGACAGCGTGTATTTCGGCGGCGGAACGCCAAGCTACTTTGGGGCGAAGCGTCTCTGTGCCGTCCTGACCGAGCTTAAAAACACCGGAAAGCTCCTCAAAAGCGCGGAAATAACCGTCGAGTGCAACCCCGACAGCGCAAAGCTCTCGGAGCTGAAGCTTTTGCGCAAGGAGGGCGTGAACCGCATCTCCCTCGGTGCGCAGTCGGCAAATAACGACATCCTCAAGCTCATAGGCCGCCGCCACAACTGGCGGCAGGTGGAGCTTGCCGTGAAGAATGCGAGGGACGCGGGCATCGACAACATCAGCCTCGACCTCATGTACGGCCTGCCGAGCCAAACCAAGGCGGATTGGGCGGATACTCTTGCAAAGGCGCTCGAGCTGCGCCCCGAGCACATCTCCTGCTACGGCCTCAAGCTTGAGGAGGCGACGCCGATGTACCGCTACAAGGACTCGCCCTTTTTGCCGGACGACGACGAGCAGGCGGATATGTACCTCTACGCCGTCGAGCAGCTCACGCATTACGGCTATCCGCAGTACGAAATATCAAATTTCGCGCTCGGCGGCTATGAATCCCGCCACAATCTCAAGTATTGGCGGCTGGACGACTATATGGGCTTCGGCCCCGGCGCCGCATCCTGCGTGGGCGGGGCGAGATACACCTGCATCAAGGACCTTGGGGAGTATATTTCCGGGGTTTTCGGGCAGAAGGATATAGTCGGGGAATACGAGCAAATAAGCTCCGTGGAGCGCGCCTCCGAATACATCATGCTCGGCATGAGGACGACGCGCGGCATCTCCTCGGAGGAATATCACAGGCACTACAGAAGCGATTTTGCACCGATGGAAAAGCTTTTGGAGGACTTCGTCTCCAAGGGCTGGGCAGTCCGCGAGGGAAACTCGTGGCACTTCACCTCCTCGGGCTTTCTCCTTTCAAATGTCCTCATAGGCGCCCTGCTCGAGGCTCAGTCCGGCACACGCGTGGAGGCAAATCCGTGGATGAAGGCCGCCTTCGACGCGGAGGAAAAAACCGAGCTGCCCCCCGGTGAGGCAGAGGTTTTCCGTGCCTCCATCGAGAGCGCACAGAAGCGCCGGCGCAATCAGGGCGAATGAATTGCCTTCGCAAGCCTATATATAAAAATCAGCCGCGAAAGGCGGGAGAATTATAAAACTCTTTGGAAATACAGGGAAGTCGGGAGCCGCAAAAAAGGACATCAAAAAACCGGAAAAAAAGTTCGATACGGCCTCCTTTGACGCAGTGACGGATGAAGACACAGCGGCGGCGCAGCAGCGCGCCGAACAGAAAAAAAGCAAGCCGCAAAAGCAGGATAAGCCGCAAAAAACGGCGGACTCCAACAAAAAAATCAAAATTGCCGTCATCATCGCCGCCGCCGTCGTCGCAGTTTTGCTTGTCGGCACGGCGGGCTTCGGCATATACGTCTCCGGGACGGACACCATCTTCCCCGGCGTTCACGCAGATGGGACGCTTGTCGGCGGCCTCACCCGCGAGCAGGCGGCGGATACCCTCCGCGCAGTCGGCTGGGGCGGGAAGGACGGCGAAACCGTAACCGTTCGTCTCCCCCTCGATAAGAGCATTACCGTGACGGCGGAGGAAGCCGGCGCGAGCCTCACACCCGAGGACGCAGCCGTCATGCTCTATGACCACTGCCACGACGGCAACATCTTCA
The DNA here is from genome assembly GCA_036653715.1 of Oscillospiraceae bacterium. Taxonomy (GTDB): domain Bacteria; phylum Bacillota; class Clostridia; order Oscillospirales; family Oscillospiraceae; genus Scatomorpha. The sequence goes on along the minus strand of JAVVTL010000042.1, from coordinate 3,708 downwards.
AAAACCTGACCGTTTACCTCAAAAGCTGGTTTGGCGGCACCGACCTGAAGCTCATGCCGAGCGCGTCGGAGACAGCCGTCCGCGCCAAGGTCGAGAGCGCGGTCGCAGAGGTGTCGGCGGGACTGATGTCCTCCGGCCTTGAGATAGGCGAGAAGGACATATCCGTCGTCAAGGGCGCCAAAGCCGTGGAGATAAGCTCCGACGACATATGCGCGCTCATAGTCACCGCCCTCAACAGCCGCAGCTACGGCGAGATTGAATACGAAATAAAGGTTGACGAGGCCGTGGAGCTTGACATAGACGAGCTTTACGATTCCGTCTACGCCGAGGCGAAGGACGCCGCCTATGACGCCGAAAAAGGCGAGATAATCCCCTCCGTCACCGGCAGGGACTTCGACAAGGCAGAGGCAAAAAGACTTTGGGACTTAGCCGCTGTCGGCGACACCGTCATCATACCGATGGAGCTTGAGGAGCCTGCAATCACAACCGAGCTGTTGCAGAAAAAGCTCTTTGCGGACGAGCTTGCCACCTCCACCACCTCCCTCGCGGGCAGCTCGAAAAACCGAATCACCAACATAAAGCTGGCGGCGGGCATCATAAGCGGCAAGGTCATTCAGCCGGGCGAGACCTTTTCCTATAACGAGACGCTGGGCCAACGCACGGCGGAGCGCGGCTTCAAGGCTGCCGGGGCATACTCGGGCGGTCAGGTCGTGCAGGAGATTGGCGGCGGAATCTGCCAGCTCTCCTCCACCATATACCACTGCTCGCTGCTCGCAAACCTCAAAATCACCGACCGCACCTGCCACTATTTCCCCGTCGGCTATCTGCCCGCGGGGCTTGACGCCACAGTGAGCTGGAAAAAGCCGGAATTCAAATTCACCAACAGCCGCGAATATCCCGTCCGACTCGATATCTCGGTGGACGAGAAAAAGAACACCCTCACCGTAAACCTCATGGGCACGGATGTGGACGGCAGCTATGTAAAGCTCACCTACGCGACGTGGCAGGTCTTCAACAACAAGGAATTCCCGGAGATTGCCACGGGCTATAAGGCCGCCACCTACCGCTGGATATACGACAAGAGCGACAAGCTCATCTCCAAGACTCTTGAGGCATACAGCGAATACCACTACCACGACGAGGATATCAAATACCCGACACCGTCACCGTCGGCAACACCCAGCCCCAGCCCTTCCGCAAAGCCGACAGCAACGCCGACGACCACGCCGTCGTCTCCGAGCGACATACACAGCCCGGAGACTCCGGCGGTGACGCCTGTCCCGACGTTGACACCCAATATCGCGCCGACCCCGACACTGCACGTCGGCTGATATACATAGAAAAGGAGCGAGGACCATGAACGACAAACCCACCTTCTACATCACCACGCCCATCTACTACCCCTCCGACAAGCTGCATATAGGACACACCTATTGCACCGTCGCGACGGACACCATCGCGCGCTATAAGCGAATGTGCGGTTATGACGTGATGTTCCTCACCGGAACCGACGAGCACGGTCAGAAGATTGAGGAAAAAGCAAACGCCGCGGGCGTCAGCCCCCAGCAGTTCGTTGACGGAATCGTCACGGGCGAGGGCGGCATACTTGACCTCTGGAAACTCATGAACATCTCCAACGACCGCTTTATCCGCACAACGGATGACTACCATGTGGAATCCATCCAGCGCATCTTTAAAAAGATGTACGACAACGGCGATATCTACAAGGGCAAGTATTCCGGCATGTATTGCACCCCCTGCGAGAGCTTTTGGACGGAATCGCAGCTCATTGACGGCAAATGCCCGGACTGCGGGCGCGAAGTGCATTACGCCGAGGAGGAGGCATATTTCTTCCGCCTCTCCAAATACGCGGGCAGAGTGCGCGAGCTTTTGCTCTCCGGCGAATTCCTTGAGCCTGCCTCCCGCGTGAACGAGATGATCAAAAACTTCATCGACCCGGGTCTTGAGGACCTTTGCGTCTCCCGCACGACCTTCACCTGGGGCGTGCCCGTGGACTTTGACGAGGGCCATGTGGTCTACGTCTGGGTGGACGCGCTTTTCAACTACATGACAGCCCTCGGCTACATGAACGAGAGCCGCGACGGTCTTGAAAAATACTGGCCGGCGGACGTTCATATGGTCGGCAAGGAGATAGTCCGCTTCCACTCCATCATTTGGCCCGCAATGCTCATGAGCGTCGGCGAGCCGCTGCCAAAAAAAGTCTTCGGTCACGGCTGGCTGCTGCTCGGCGGCGGCAAAATGAGCAAATCCAAGGGCAACGTGGTTGACCCCGTGATACTCGCAAACCGCTACGGAGTTGACGCGCTGCGCTATTTCCTCATGCGCGAGTTCCCCCTCGGCTCGGACGGAAACTTCTCAAATGAGCTGCTCATAGCCCGCATAAACGCCGACCTCGCAAACGACCTCGGCAACCTGCTCTCCCGCACCGTCGCCATGGTGGACAAATACTTCGGCGGCACCCTGCCATCGGAGCGCTGTGCAGACGCAGCGGACGACGACCTCATCGCCATGGCCTCCGCCCTGCGCGGAAAATACGAGAAGCTCATGGACGCCTTTGCCACGCAGGATGCGCTCGCAGAGGTTTTCAGGGTCATCTCCCGCGCCAACAAATATATCGACGAGACTTCCCCCTGGGTGCTCGCCAAGGACGAGGCGAACAGGCCGCGCCTTGCCTCCGTCATGTACAATCTTTTGGAGACGCTGCGCCTTACAATAAGCCTGCTGCGCCCCTTCATACCCGACAGCTGCGCCCGCGCCCTCGCTCAGATTGGAGTTGAGGAAAAGGACGCGACATGGGAAAACGCCGCCGTTTGGGGCACGCTCTCCAAGAATATCACCGTCCGCCGCGGGGAGACGCTTTTCCCGCGCATAGACGTCAATAAGGAGCTTGCGGAGCTTGAGGCGATGAAGGCCGAGCCGAAGCCCGAGTACAAGCCGGTGCTCGCAAATGTCCCGATTGAGGACTTTGCCAAGTGCGACATGCGCGTCTGCAAGGTTCTGAAGTGCGAGCCGGTCAAAAAATCCGACCGCCTTCTGCGCTTCGAGCTAAACGACGGCAGCGGCGAGACGCGGCAGATTCTCTCCGGCATCGCGAAATTCTATAAGCCCGAGGCGCTGGTCGGCAAGACCGTCGTCGCCATCCTCAACCTGCCCACACGCAAGATGATGGGCCTTGAGAGCAACGGCATGCTAATCTCCGCAGTGCACGAGGAAAAGGGCGAGGAAGCCCTGAATCTGCTTATGCTGGACGACGCCGTTCCCGCCGGCGCGACGCTCTGCTGAGGGGGTCGCCATGGAATACAGAAGATTTGAAAACAAGCTCGTCATACGTCTCGACCCGGGCGAGGAGGTCTGCGCGAGCCTTTTGGAGCTTGCCGAGCGCGAAAATATCGCCCTCGCATCCGTGAGCGGCATCGGCGCCTCAAACGACGTCACCCTCGGCGTCTTCAACACCAAGACGCGCGAGTACGCCAAGTGCAGATACAGCGACTGCGACTACGAGCTGGCCTCCGTCACCGGCAATCTCTCAAGACAGGACGGCAAACCCTATCTCCACCTCCACGCCGTAATCGGCAACCCCGTAAATAACGCCTGCCACGGCGGCCACCTGAACGCCGCCGTAATAAGCGCCACAAGCGAACTCATAATCGACCAAATCCCCGGCCAAACCACCCGCAAATTCTCCCC